>WGAL01000370.1 GCA_015494845.1 Melioribacteraceae bacterium | reverse complement strand
CTTATTTCACGTTCAAATTAACGCAAATTCCCGATGAACTTAAAATCCGCATTTTTACTGTTGCCGGCAGATTGATAAGGGAAATCGAACTCTCGCCTTCCGATTTAAGTTATGATTTTAACCGGATTTACTGGGACGGACGCGACCAAGACGGCGACCTGCTTGCAAACGGCATCTATTTTTATAAAATCATTTTGAAAAAAGGCGACAAGACGGTAACCAAAATCCAAAAACTTGCGGTGATGAGGTAAGTCTTAGTAACGAGTTCTGCCGCGGCGGGGCGTGATGAGTAACGGGCAAAAATTGGTCATTGCGAGCGGAACGAAATGAAGCGCGGCTCCGCCTTAGGCGGACTGTCACAATGTAAGCTCACGCTAAATATTCGGCAGATTGCCACGTCCCGATAAATCGGAACTCGCAATGACGTTTTTTTGTTAATATTTTTTTCCACAATACATTTAATCCATTCATCATTTTACCTTTTCGTCTTTTAACCTCTTTGCTTTTGAGATTTGAAATATTTAACAATCCCAATTAAACTGAACGCAAGCCAGAACGATTCGATAATAAACGCCGAAAGGTTAAATTCGAAATAAAGCGAAACCAAGATTAGCGCCGCGCCTAATCCGTTTGTTAGATTATAAAAAAGCGAATTGTTTTTGATTTTGTTTATTTGCAAAAGCAGGTAAGAAAGCAAAATCAAGAAGACGCCTACATTGCCGATAAAGTCATACCAATTGTAATTCATTTTTCAATAAAGTTTGTTGCGGAGAATAAAATATTTAAGCAACGCTTTGTCGAAACTTTCGTTAGTGGTTACTAACTGGTAATCGACGCCGAAGTTTAGCATTTCGGTTTTTAAGTCGTTAATAAAACTTGAAATTTGCTTTTTGTATTCGCCGCGTATTTGGAACGGACTTGTGGAAAGTTCTTCGCCGTTTTCCAAATCGACAAAAATCGCCTCGTCGGAAAAATCCAAAGAAAGTTCAGCAGGGTCGAGCAAGTGAAAAATTATCACTTCGTTTTTCTTGTGTCTTAATTGTTTGAGAGCCGAAATTATTTTTTCTTTCTTGTCGAACAAATCCGAAATTAAAATTACCAAACCGCGTTTACGAATTTTTCCCGATAGTTTCGAAATGCTTGCCGCGATGTTTGTATCGCTTCCGCATTTTTGATTTTCGATTTTCGAAAAAATTTCAAGCAAGTGCGTGCGCGATGTTTTCGGTTCGAGCAAGGTTTCTATTTTATCGGAGAAAAAAGCAAATCCAACGGCGTCATGCTGTTTGTTGATTATATAAGCGAACGCGGCTGAAAGTAATTTCGCGTATTCAAATTTTGAAATTCGTTTGCCCGCGGAAAATTTCATCGATGCGCTCGCGTCCACGAGAATGTGCGAAATCAGATTTGTTTCTTCTTCGTATTTCTTTACGTAAAATTTTTCCGTTTTCCCGTAAAGTTTCCAATCGACGTGCCTGAGCGAATCGCCCGCAAAATAAGGACGATGCTCGGTAAACTCGACGCTGAAACCGTGATACGGGCTTTTGTGCAAGCCGATTAAAAATCCCTCGACGAGAAAACGCGCTTTGAGTTCGAGCGAATTAAGCGCGGAAATAACTTCCGGTTTGAGAAATTCCTTGGCGGAAGAAGTTTTGTTAAACATTTACTTGCGCAATTCTTTTTCGATAATTTTTTCCGGGTCAACGCCAAGATTTTGAATTTCAATTTCCGCCGATTTTTTCATCGGATTGTTCGGATATTTCTCGATAAATTCTTGGTAAGTTTTTTTCGCGGCGTCGTAGTCGTGCAGTTCGTTGGCGAGAATAAATCCGGACATAAACAAAGCGTTTGCGCCGGTTTTGTTTTTCGGATTTATCGCATTGCACATTTTGTAATATTTCACTGCGGTTCGCAACGATTTTTCTTTTGAAACGCCTTCAACTTTAAACGCGTGATAAAGATTTGCAATTTCGAGCGCCGCTTTTTGCGCGTACGGACTTTCGGGAAATTTGTCCAACAATTCGACGAAAGTATTCACCGCTTTTTTGTATTCTTCGCGAGTTAAATATTTGTGCGCTTCCTGATAATAATCTTTATCAGATTTGCTCGAACAACCGAAAACAATTGCAAGTATGAATATTAAGATTACGGAAAATTTCTTTTGCATCGTTCACCTCTGAAAATCAATTTTTACGATAAATAATTTCGCCGTTTTTCACGGTCATAAAAGTTAAGTTTTGTCCTACGGAATAAATTATTTCCGAAAATTCATCGGCGTCGAAAACCGCCAAATCGCAGCTTTTCCCGACTTCCAAACTGCCTGTTTCATTCTCAATTTCCAACGCTTTGGCGGCGTTGATTGTAACCGCCGAAACGATTTCTTCCATTGTCATTTTCATTTTGAGAGCCGCAAAACTCATAATCAAATGCAAATTTAAAATGTGCGAAGAACCGGGATTGTAATCCGTTGCGAGCGCGACAATTGCTCCGCCGTCGATTAAATTGCGAGCCGGCGCGTATCCGTAATCCAAAAAGAAAGAAACGCCAGGCAAAAGCGTTGCAACGGTTTCACTTTCCGCAAGCGTCTGAATTTGCGAATTTTCAAGCACTTCGAGATGGTCAACGCTTGTCGCTCCCAATTCAAGCGCAATATCCAAGCCACCGATTCTGTTGAATTGTTCCGTATGTAATTTGAGCGAAAAACCGAGTTTTTTTGCTTTTGTTAAAATTCTTTCGGTTTGTTTTGCGCTGAACGCCGTAGATTCGCAAAAAGCATCGGTAAATTTTGCGAGTTTCTTTTCGGCAATGTACGGAAGCATTTCGTTGAGAATAAGCTCTACGTAACTTTCGTTGTCGCTGTGATATTCAGGCGGAAAAGTGTGTGCGCCGAGAAACGTTGGGAAAATGTCAATCGGAAAAATTTCGTCGAGTTTGTTAATTACTTGCAGAAGTTTTACTTCGTCGTAAAAACTCAAACCGTAGCCGCTTTTTATTTCGAGCGATGTAACGCCTTGTTTAATAAACTCTTCCACTTTCGGCTTTGCAATTTCAACAAGTTCTTCGAAAGACGAATTTCGCACGGCTGTTACGGTTCGCAAAATTCCGCCGCCTTCGCGCGCAATTTCTTCATAACTTACGCCGCGCAATCTTCTTCTGAATTCGTCCGCGCGCGAACCGGAAAAAACAAGGTGCGTGTGCGAATCTATTAATCCTGGCAGAACCGTTTTCCCGCTCAAATCGATTATTTCGTCAAATTCGGTTTTATCGATTTTATCGTTCGGAACAATCGCTTCTATTTTCCCGTCGTTGGAAATTATCGAATGATTTTTGAGTATGCCGATTTCGTTTGCGTCCGAACCGCGTTTTACGTTTTTGCCGTTTGTGTTTACCGTTACGATTTGTTTCGGATTGCCGAAAAGTTTTCTCATCAATAAACCTTTTGAAAAATTGCGCAATTATAAATATGCTAAAATTTTGTCACTGAGCCAATATTTTTGTAATTTTGTAAATTGAAAAAAATTATGTAAGGCGCTGAAAATGGCTAACGCGAAAAGTCTGAAAATCTTATTTGTAACATCCGAAGTAATCCCTTTTATGAAAACAGGCGGTCTCGCCGACGTTTCCGCCGCGCTTCCGCAAAAATTAATGGAACTCGGTCATCAAGTCAGAATTATTGCTCCGAAATACGGCGCGATTGACGAACGCAAACACAAAATTCACGAAGTCGTTCGCCTCAAAGATTTAACCACGCAAATAGGGAAGAAGGAAGTCGTTTTTTCGTTGCGTTCTTCTTTCTTGCCCGGACAAAAATATCGCGTTCAAATTTATTTTCTCGACAACAAGGAATATTTCGGAAGCCGCCATTCGCTCTACACGGACCCGCTTTCAGGCAAAGATTTTCCCGATAACGACGAGAGATTTATTTTGCTCGCCAAATCGGTTTTCTATTTGATTGACAAACTTGGCTGGTATCCTGATATTATTCATTGCAACGATTGGCAAACCGGACTTGTTCCAGCTTATTTGAAATTAATGGAACACGAAAGCGACGAAATTAAAAATATAAAAACTCTTTTCACAATTCATAACATTGCGCTTCAAGGTTTATTTCCTAAATCGACTTGCAAAAAAATCGGTTTGGATGAAAAGCACTGCGCGGAATTCCAACACAAAAATAAAATCAGTTTCTTAAAAGCCGGAATTTTGAACGCCGACGCAATCAACACCGTAAGCGAAACTTACGCGAAAGAAATTTCCGAAGACGATAAGTTGAGTTTTGGTTTGAAAGACGTTTTGCAAAAGCGCAAAAAAGATTTGTACGGAATTATCAACGGAATCGACACGAAAATCTGGAATCCGGAAAAAGACAAACTTATTCCGAAAAAATATTCCGCAAAAAAACCGGACGGTAAATTAGTAAACCGCGACGCTTTGATTAAAAAATTCAACATCGAAGCGGACGAAAACACGCCGATTGTAGGAAATATTTCCCGACTTTACGATACGAAAGGTTTCGATTTGATTAAGAAATCTTTCAAGCAATTAATGAAGCTTGATATGCGGTTAATAATTTTGGGAACCGGCGATAAAAAATATCACGAGTTCTTGGAAGAGATGGCGTTTGAGCACAGAGATAAATTCGTATTTTATCCAGGCTTTGACGACGCGCTTGCCCACTTGATTGAAGCCGGTTCTGATATTTATTTGATGCCTTCCAAAACCGAACCTTGCGGATTGAACCAAATGTACAGCATCGTTTACGGAACCGTTCCTGTTGTTCATGCAACCGGCGGATTAAAAGATACGGTCGAACCGTATAATCTTGAAACAGGCGAAGGTTCTGGCTTTTTATTTGAAAGCTACACAACCAAAGCGTTAATCGATGCGTTAAATTTCGCGATTACGCTTTTCAAAGAAGATAAAGACGCTTGGCGGAAACTTGTCGTAAACAATATGAAAAGAGATTTTTCGTGGCAGAAATCCGCCAAAAATTATGCCGAGCTTTATAAGAAAATTTTATCGTAATGAGTTTGGACGCAATTTTTCTCGACCGCGACGGAACGATAAATTACGATTTCGGATACGTCGGCGACCCTGAAAATGTTGAAATTTTACCAGGCGTAATTGACGGCTTGAAAAAACTTTCCGAAAGTTTCCCGAATATTAAATTTATTGTTATTTCCAATCAAGCCGGAGTTGCGCGCGGTTTAATTACAATGGAAGACGTTAAAAAAGTCAATACAAAAATCAAAAATATTTTAAGCGCGGAAGGAATTGAGATCTCGAAGTTTTACGTTTGTCCGTTTCACCCTGAATTCAGTGACGAAAAAGACGTAACTTGCCGGAAACCTTCTCCTGAAATGGTTTTACAAGCAGTGGAAGATTTTAATTTAAATCTTTCGAATACGTATTTTATCGGCGATAGAACAAGCGACGTTGAATGCGGAAAAAACGCCGGAACAAAAACAATTTTGCTTGCTTCCGATAAATATAAAAACGAACTTGAAATTTTGAATAAAAAAAATATCAGTCCCGATTTTTATGCGAAAGATTTTACCGAAGCGGTAAATTGGATAATTGAAAATGAAGTTAATGCGGAGAATTAGTGAATAAAAATATTTTGCAAATAATTTTACCTTTGTTGTTGGCTGTCGCGTTTTATTCTTGTTCCGACGCGCCGACGGAAATAGGCGCGGATTTAATGCCGCCAGGCGACGGTTTATCGATTTCAACGTGGAACACGCTCGAGCATCCTGTGCCGCAAAGTTCGTCTTATTACGTCGATACTATTTCAATGAATTATTCGAGCAGCGTTTTGCTTGGCGAGGTGGTAAACGACGTAAAAAGTTATTTGCTCGTTAAATTTTTGGTAATCGGCGAAGTGCCTGATTCCGTTCAAAGCGCAATTGAAAAGGACAGTTTGACAATAAACGACGCTTGGATTTCATCGCCTGTAATTTACCGATACGGCGACGGAAGCGAATTGAATTTTTCCGTCCACGAAATTCTTCACGAATGGAGCGCGCTTGATTTTACCATCGACAGTTTGAATACGCTTGTTTACGACGAAACAAACGATTATTTAAGTCAAACAGTAACCGACTCGACTTTTGAATTTCATTTTCAACCGCGCGCGGTTTACAAAATGCTGATGAGCGAGGTTACCGACAGCGTTAGAAATTACGGTTTGTTTATGCGTCCTGAAGGCGGAAATCTTGTTTTGGGATTTCCGGCGCTCACGACAAACGTAGCAGGCGAAAGATTAAAACTGACTTGCGCCGTGGAAAAACCAGGCGATTTTATCGATACGCTTTCGTTTTATACTTCGGCGGATGTTCACGTTGTCCAACGCGATATTCCTTTGGATATTCCCGATAGAATTATTTTGAATGCAGGCACAATCGCTCGCGGACGAGTGAAATTCGATTTGACATCTTTGCCTGACAGAATTGTTGTTAATCGCGCGATAATGCGCGTTTTTATTGACGAAACGCAAACTTTGCAAGGTTCAAATCCTTCGGATACGCTTTTTGTTTCGATGATTGCAGACAGCGCAGGCGCGGTTCACGAAAATTCGCCATCGGTTTATGCTTGGGGAGATTCGACGAGAATTTCTGCAAATATTACGGAAATGGTTCAGAAATGGTTAAATCATCCTGAGGAAAATTTCGGCGTGAGATTAAGATTAACTGACGAAAAAACTTCCGTGAACAAATTAACTTTTTACGGAAGCGAATATTCGGATTCCACAAAACGTCCGTATCTTGAAATTACTTACACGAAAATGAATTGATATGAAAAAAATATTTGTTTTAATATTGTTTGTAAATACATTTTTTCTTGCGCAAAACGCTTCCGTTTACACACGATACGCTTTGGGCGATTACGCTCCGTATTTTTCGGCAAAAAATGTCGTTCTCGGCGACGCTTCCGCACTTGCCGATAATGCGCACGTCGGTTCGTCAAATCCTGCCGCTTGGAGCGCGATAAATCTTACGCGGGTTGAAGGCGGATTTATGTTTACGCAATCTTTACAAGAGGAAGGTTTGTTAAGCGCAAAACACGTGGGAAGCAAGTTTTTGGGAATTCGTTTTGCCGTGCCTGTTCAAAGGGACTACGGAATTGTTTTTTCAATGTTTTTAGAACCGGTAACCGTAATTGATTACGATGTACAAAAACGCTACACAAATGAACAATATGACGACTATAATTTGAAATACGAAGGAAGCGGCGGAATTTCGAAAATCGGTTTTGCCCTTACTTACAAGTTCCCGTTCGGTTTGAGAATCGGTTCTACGTTTGATTATTATTCCGGGAATTCGTTTTATTCTTCAACAATAGATTTTAGCGATTTTTCCCAATTTAAGGACGGAACGTTTAAAAGAAATCAAACAT
>WGAL01000369.1 GCA_015494845.1 Melioribacteraceae bacterium | reverse complement strand
TCGTTATATCTTAACAAAATAAGAAAAAATATTAAATTCATTAACGAAACGGTAAAAAATGGCGAATAGTAAAAATCATAACAACGATAACGAAAACATAATAAAATGTTCGTTTTGCGGACGCGACAGCAGCGAAGTTACAAGTATGGTTGCGGGACCCGACGTTTACATTTGCGATATTTGCATCCGCACGAGCGTCGATATAATCAAAAGCAATATGGCGGCTTACCAAGCGCAACAAATGCCGAAGGGAATTTTAACCCCGGAAGAAATAAAAGCGAAATTGGACGAACATATAATCGGGCAAGAAAACGCAAAAAAAGCGCTTTCAGTTGCGGTTTACAATCATTACAAAAGAATTTTGAGTTCGAAAGGTTCTTATTTCGATTTGGACGACGTCGAAATCGAAAAAAGTAATATTTTGCTTATTGGTCCAACCGGCGTTGGGAAAACCTTAATTGCGCAAACCCTCGCAAAAATTCTCGACGTGCCTTTTGCAATTGCCGACGCCACGACGCTAACAGAAGCCGGATACGTTGGCGACGACGTCGAATCGGTTCTTGTAAGATTATTGCAAGCGGCTGATTATAATCTTGAAAAAGCGCAGAAGGGAATTATTTACATTGACGAAATCGATAAAATTTCCCGAAAAAGCGAAAGCACGTCGATTACGCGCGACGTTTCCGGCGAAGGCGTTCAGCAAGCTCTGTTGAAAATTCTTGAAGGAACGATTGCCGGAGTTCCTCCGAAAGGCGGACGCAAACATCCCGAGCAAAGTTTGATTAACGTAAACACGAAAAACATTTTGTTTATCGTCGGCGGCGCGTTTGACGGAATTGAAAAAATAATTGCGTCGAGAACAAACCAAAATTCGATGGGATTTGGCGCGGAAGTTATTAGCGAAAGTCAAAACGAGCGCGATGAATTAATTGCGCTAACCGAGCCGGAAGATTTGATTAAATTCGGTTTGATTCCCGAACTCGTCGGACGTTTGCCGGTTATTGCGCCGTTGCATTCGCTAAACAAAGAGGCGATGATAAGCATATTAACCAAACCGAAAAACGCGATTATCAAGCAGTTCCAAAAACTTTTCAGGATGGAAGGCGTGGAACTCGAATTCGAACAGGAAGCGCTCGAGGCGATTGTGGAAAAAGCAATCGAAAGAAACACCGGCGCGCGCGCATTGCGTTCGATTGTGGAAGGCGTTTTACTCGATATTATGTACAAATTGCCTTCGATTGAAAACGTTGAAAAATGCTTGATTACGAAAGATACGGTTCTTAACAACGCAGAACCGATTTACATCAAAGCGGATAAAAAACCGGCGTAAATTTTTTGAGAAATTTATTTTTGCAAAAAAGGACAGGAAATCCGCCTGTCCTTTTTTATTAGGTAAAAAGTCATTTTCAAAAAATCATTTTTACTTATATTTTCAATTTTAATCAAAGAAAATAGGCATTCAAAACATTTGCAGTTTCAAAACATTAATTTGTAAGGATGAACTATGACGCCTGTAAAAGTGAAAGTTGAAAATCAAGAATATCTCTATATTTTGTGGGACGACAATACCGAAACGAAAATAGATTTACCCGCTTTGCGCGACGCTTGTCCGTGCGCGGAATGTCAAACCGGAAAAGACCCGAAAACCGAAAATCTGCCGTTCAAACCTTTGACGCTTGGCAAAAAAACGGAAATCGCAGATATTAATGTTGTGGGAAATTACGCGCTGAATATATTCTGGAAAGACGGACACCACACCGGAATTTATGAATTCGGATATTTGCGCCAATTGGGAAAACAATGATTTTACCCAATCAGCTCACGGTTGCGAGAATTGTTCTAACTCCGGTATTCATTTATTTGTTTTTAAGCGACGATATTACGTTAAATTTGATTTCGGTTTTCGTGTTCGTCCTTGCGGCTATTACCGATTGGTATGACGGCTGGTTGGCGCGCAAATTTAATTACATTACCGAATGGGGAAAATTTCTCGACCCGCTTGCCGATAAAATACTGACTTCGACGGCGTTTATCGGTTTTGTAATTATCGATTGGCTTCCGCTTTGGATGGTGATTGTAATAATTATTCGCGATTTTCTCACGACGGGATTTCGAATTGTAGCGGAACTGAAAAAATGGGATTTCGCCACAAGTTACATTGCGAAAATCAAAACGTTTGCGCAAATGGCTTTTCTCTATTTCCTCGTGTTCGTTTATTTTCTCGAAAAAGTTCAAAACGAATTTCCGCAAATTTCTTCCGTCGTTAAAACTCTCGACAACGCCGATTTTCGCTGGTGGGCGATGTTTGTAATTACTTTGCTTACGATATACACTTTGTTTGATTATTACAGATTTAACAAATCATTTTTTAAGAAACTCTTCCGTCTTGAAACCGAATAAATTTGAAATATTTTTGGGAACCGGATTTTATTCCGGCTATTCCCCGGTTGCAAGCGGCACGGCAGGCAGTCTGGTCGCTTTGCTTTTTCTTCCGCTCGGGAATATTTTTCTCGCGGCGGCTTCGGTTCTTTTTTTTATTGTCGGGATAAAAATCGGCGACAAATTCGAGGCGCAATTCGGAAAAGACCCGGGTATTTTCGTTCTCGACGAGTTTGTAGGAACGTGGATAGCGTTTTTATTTATTGATATAAATCTTTATTCAATAATTTTTATATTTCTTATTTGGAGATTTTTTGATATTCTGAAACCGTTTCCCGTTCGCAACGCCGAAAAACTAAACGGCGGTTTGGGAATAATGCTCGACGACGCGATAGCGGGAATTTACGCTAATTTGGTTTGGCAAATAATGACAGTTTTATTAATAAAATAAGATTTTTAATTATGAAAGCATATTTAATAAGCATTGGCGACGAGATT
>WGAL01000368.1 GCA_015494845.1 Melioribacteraceae bacterium | reverse complement strand
TTGTTTGCCGGCGAAATCAGTCTTTTAAGCGAAGATGACGCCAATCCGATTTTACAAGAATTGAACGAGGACATTTTGCCGGACAAGGAAGAAGTTGAAGCGGAAACGGAAGAGTTTGCGACATTAACACTCGCCGAAGTTTACGAAAGTCAAGGCGCGTACGAAGAAGCGATTTCCGTTTACAAAAAATTAATTGAAAAAGAACCGGAAAACGCCGAAAAATATTCCGCAAAAATATCCGAACTCGAAGCGAAATTAAACAACCAATAAAATGCGATGAAAAAATTAGTCATTTACTTTCTTCTTTTATTTTCCGCGCTTCCGCTTTTTGCTCAAAGGGAATGGATTGAAGAAAATTATTCGAAAAAAGAATACCGCATTCCGATGCGCGACGGCGTTACTTTATTTACAGCAGTTTACACACCGCGCGATACTTCGCAAAACTACCCGATTTTAATGATTAGAACGCCGTACAGTTGCCGTCCTTACGGCGAAGAGAATTACCCGCACCGGTTGGGACCTTCAAAATTTTTAGCGAAAGAAAAATACATTTTCGTTTATCAGGACGTTCGCGGAAGATTTATGAGCGAAGGGAAATACGTAAATATGCGTCCGAACGCGCACGGCGAAAAAGGGAAAATCGATGAGGCGACCGACACGTACGACACAATCGATTGGCTTGTGAAAAACATTCCGCACAACAACGGCAAAGTGGGAATGTGGGGAATTTCTTATCCGGGTTTTTACGCGGCGCAAGGCGCAACTTGCAATCATCCGGCGTTGGTTGCAGTTTCGCCGCAAGCGCCTATTGCCGATTGGTTTATCGACGATGATATGCACCATCACGGCGCGCTTTCGTTGGCGATGACTTTCGGCTTTTTCTCGACTTTCGGAATCGTTCGCGATACGCTTTATAAGGATTGGCGGCCTTCCGGCATCGATTACGGCGACGATTATTACGATTTCTTTTTGGAACTCGGTCCGCTGAAAAACGTAAACGAAAAATATTTCCGTCACAAAATTCCTTTTTGGGATAGCGTCGCCGCGCACGATACTTACGATTACTTTTGGCAAAGCCGTTCCACGCTTGACGATTACGCAAACGTAAAACCGGCGGTGCTTACTGTCGGCGGTTGGTACGACAGCGAAGATTTGTTTGGCGCAATTCAGACTTATGAAAAAATTGAAGAACACCACAAAGGATTTAACGCATTTGTAATGGGACCTTGGTTTCACGGCGGTTGGGCGCGCGGAAGCGGCGAGTCGCTCGGCGAAGTAAATTTCGGTTCGGCGACAAGCGTTTTTTACCAGAAAAATATCGAAGCGCCGTTTTTCAATTTTTACTTAAAAAACAATGGCGAGCTGGATTTGCCGGAAGCGTACGTTTTTGAAACCGGAAGCAATCGCTGGTTGAAATTCGACGCTTGGCCACCGGAGAATACCGAAAAATCAATTCTTTATTTCGACGCGCAAGCGAAAAGTCTAAGTTTTGCCGAACCGCGCAACGGAAGTTGTTCTTACATAAGCGATCCGGATAAGCCCGTTCCTTACACTAAAAGGACTGACACGCACAGCGGTTTGTATTATCGTCCGTATATGGTGGAAGACCAAAGTTTCGTAGCGAAACGCAACGACGTTTTAACGTTTGAGACAAAACCGCTTGAAGAAGATTTGACAATTGCCGGACCGCTAACCGCAAGAATTTTTGTTTCAATCACAGGAACCGACGCCGACTTTGCAGTTAAGTTAATCGACGTTTACAAAAAAGAAAACGGCGATTCGACGCGCGAATTTATGCAACTTGTGCGGTACGATATGTTCAGAGGCAAATTCAGAAATAGTTACGAAACGCCTACGCCGTTTGTTCCGAACGAAGTAACCGAAATAGATATTCCGCTGCAAGATATTTTGCACACCTTCCGCAAGGGACACAAAATTGCCGTGCAAATTCAAAGCACGTTCTTTCCGTTTTTCGATAGAAATCCGCAAGCCTTTATGAATATTTTTAACGCGGACGAAAATGATTTCAAGAAAATAAAAGTTACGTTTTACGGCGGCGAAAAATATCCGTCGGCAATTTTATTTAACAAATTGATTGAGGAAGAAAAATGAAATCGATAAAGATAATTACCGCTATTCTTATTATCGCTTTTATCGCGTCTTGTTCTTCCGGCAAAGTCGATAAAGAAATTATTCAGGCGGACAAAACCGTAAAGAAAATGATTATCGACGAAACGTCGAGCGAGTTTTACAAAAAATATTTAACGCCGCTTTACGATAAATCCGAAACCGCCAACGGCGAAACGCATATTTATTATTTGGAAAAAATACCGGAATTGGAATTTGCGGACACGCTCGATTTTATCGTTAAGAACGGGAAAATCACAAACGCCGCCGGAATTCAAGGTATTCCCGATTGTTTTAACGACGCGCGAAATTGCGAGTTCAAAATAACGAAAAAAAAATTGCTTAAAATTTTAACGGACAACAAACTGCTTGAACCGGAAAACACGTTTATCGCAAAAGCAATTTGGGATAAAGAAAACAGACGCTTTTTGTGGAAAGCGACAATCACGAAAAAAGTTATTGTTTACGGCGACAACAAAAAAGCGAACGGAATTTTCGTTTTTGTGCATCCGGCAACCGGCGAAATAATTAAAACCGAAGAATGGAGAATTCTGTAAATTTTACACGGAGAAGAAATGTCCGCAACAAAAAGATTTCTGGCATTTGCAACTGCGTTCGGATTGGCGTTGTTCTTAATAAACTCGCTTCCCATTGAAAACACTAACGAAAAAGATTTCGACGCGCTCGAAGCGCTTGATTTTTGGGCGGCTTCGCGCGCTTATCCAGAGAAGAAATTTCCCGCGCAAAAATACGCCGAAGAATTCGAACGCGTTAAACAATTAAAATCGGCAAACGACGAGCAACCGTGGGAGGCAATCGGTCCAAAAAATTTTGGCGGACGAACTATTTCACTCGCCGTAAATCCGCAAAATCCGAATACGATTTTTGCAGGATCGGCAAGCGGCGGTTTGTGGAAAAATCTCACGGCGGGAGAAGGCGCAAACGCTTGGGAATACGTGAACACCGGATTTCCGGTTCTCGGCGTAAGTGCAATCGCTGTTTCGTCCACAGATACGAACGTTATGTTTATCGGAACCGGCGAAGTTTACGCTTACCAAAATTCAACGGGCGGAATAGTAAACAGATTGACGCGCGGCAGTTACGGAATAGGGATTCTGAAAACAACCGACGGCGGAATTACTTGGAGCAAATCGCTCGATTGGTCTATGAACCAGGAACGCGGAGTTTGGGCGGTTAAATTTAATCCGCAAAACACGAACACAATTTTTGCCGGAACGACCGAGGGATTGTTTATTTCATACGATAACGGCGAGACGTGGCAACAAAGAAGTTCAATTCCAATGGTAACCGATTTAATTATTAATCCGAACGACACAAACAAAGTTTTAATGGCTTGCGGAAATTTCGCTTCGCCGCATTACGGAATTTACCGCTCGACAAACGCTGGGAACAATTGGACGAAAATTACCGACGGTCTTCCTGCGGAATATTCCGGTAAAGCGCTTTTCTCGTTTTACAAGGAAAATCCGCAAATCGTTTACGCAAGCATCGGCGGAGGCTTATCGGGAACGTGGCTTTGCAAATCAACCGATTTCGGCGAAAGTTGGCAAATAATTTCAACTGAAGATTACGCGAGATACCAAGGATGGTATTCGCACATCGTAATTGTAAACAGCGAAGATTCAAGTAAAATTCTCGCCGCGGGCGTTGAGATTTACAAATCGACGGACGGCGGTTCCACGCTAATTCAAAAATCGTATTGGTGGAAATGGTATTTCGGCAGAACAATCGCCGGCGGAGAAGAAGGCCCGCCGGATTATTCGCACGCGGATAATCATTGTTTTGCTTACGACCCTGAAAATCCGGACGTGATTTATTTCGGAACCGACGGCGGAATTTTCAAAACAACCGATTTCGGCGAAACGTTCCACGGAAGAAACGGCGGTTACCAAACGCAGCAGTTTTACAACGGCTTTTCATCGGTTTACGATAACGGCTATTTTGCAATCGGCGGCTTGCAGGATAACGCTTCCGCCATTTACGACGGACAAACAAATTGGATTAGAACGCTCCACGCC
>WGAL01000367.1 GCA_015494845.1 Melioribacteraceae bacterium | reverse complement strand
TTATTATATTTTTGTGTTACCGCTTGTTCCTTTCGAACAAATTTCAAGTGTTGTCAACATAAATCCAATTTTAATGAAGGATTTAATTTTTTAAAAACAAATTACAGGAACTATTTTTATGTCTATGGACATTTCCGAACTTCAATCAATGAAGTTGGTCGATTTGTATAAAATCGCCAAAGAATTGAACCTCTCCCGCTACCGCGACTTGCGCAAGCAAGAATTAATAATGAGAATTTTGGAAGAACAAACCCAAAACGACGGACTTACGTTTTCAAAAGGCGTTCTTGAAGTTTTACCGGACGGCTACGGTTTTTTACGTTCGTCAAACTATAATTATCTTCCATCGCCTGACGATATTTACGTTTCGCCCTCCCAAATAAAAAGATTTTACCTCAAAACCGGCGATACGATAACCGGACAAGTCCGTCCGCCGAAAGACAACGAAAGATTTTACGCATTGCTTCGCGTTGAAGCGGTAAACGGCGTTGCGCCTGAAAAAATTCGCGAACGCACTTTGTTTGACAATCTCACTCCGCTTTATCCGATGGAAAGGATAAAATTGGAAACCGCTCCTGGAGATTACTCGATGAGAATTGTCGATTTGTTTGCGCCAATCGGGAAAGGGCAACGCGGACTTATAGTTTCTCCCCCGAAAAGCGGTAAAACTGTTCTGTTGCAACAAATGGCTAACTCGATTTCGAGAAATCATCCTGAAGTTACCTTAATGATTTTATTGATTGACGAACGTCCGGAAGAAGTTACCGATATGCAACGCTCCGTGCAAGCCGAAGTTATCGCTTCCACTTTCGACGAAGCGCCGGAACGTCACGTGCAAGTTTCAAATATGGTGATCGAAAAAGCTAAACGTTTGGTAGAAGTAGGACAAGACGTTGTAATTTTGCTCGACAGTATAACGCGCTTGGCGAGAGCGTACAATACAATTATTCCTCACAGCGGTAGAATTCTTTCCGGCGGCGTTGACGCAAACGCATTGCAAAAGCCGAAAAGATTTTTCGGAGCGGCACGAAACATCGACGAAGGCGGAAGTCTCACCATAATTGCAACGGCGCTTATCGATACCGGCAGTCGTATGGACGAAGTGATCTTCGAGGAATTTAAGGGAACCGGTAATATGGAACTCGTTCTCAATCGCGATTTGTCCGACAGAAGAATTTTCCCCGCGATCGATTTAAATCGCTCCGGAACGAGAAAAGAAGAACTTCTGCTTTCCGAAGACGAACTCAACAAAATCTGGATTTTGCGTAAATTCCTCAGCAGTTACGACCCGATAGAGGCAATGGAATTTCTGCTGGAACGCATCAAGGGAACGCGCAACAATAAAGAATTCCTAATGAGTATGAACAGTTAAAATTGAAACTCTCTCTTTTACTTCTTTCGTTATTGTTGTTAGTCGAATCCGTTTTCGCATCAGGAGAGGAGTTCCCATATTTTGAAACGTATTCGGTTCCGAAAGATTCATCGACTGTTTTTTACGTCGATTTTAAGATTACTTACGACAAACTTTTTTTCGAAAAAACAAACTCCGGCTATCGAGCCAATTGTTCGGTAGGAATAGAAATTTACGGAAACGATTCGCTAGTTTACCGTAAATACGAACAAAAAAGCGTTTTTGCCAAATCGTTTACGGAAACAAAAGACGGCGACAAATTTCTGCACCGGTTCTTCTCTGCGGAATTAAAAAACGGAAATTATTCCGTAAAATTTCATTTCCAAATACTTAACGCGCCGGCGCATACGATAAATTTCACGAAAGAAATTTCAATCAACGGCAAACCGGCTCCGGTTCTAAAACCGGTTGTAGCAACCGAAATAAACGACAATGTTTTTTTAACCGTTTCATTGAACACGCAAGTTCCTTTTTCGAAGGAAAATTACGATTTGGTAATTCCGGTTCTTTCGCAAGATTCCGTAAAAAAAATCACGCTGAAACAATCCGGGGAAAAAATCGGCGTATTCAAAACCTCCGAAACAATTCCCGGCGCGCCTGCGTTTG
>WGAL01000366.1 GCA_015494845.1 Melioribacteraceae bacterium | reverse complement strand
ATATAGCAGGAGTGTAAAATGAACGTAAAATTTTATAAAAAAATGAGTTTTCAATTAGTCGCTACAATGGTGTTGGGCATTATTGTAATGGCGTATGTTGTTACATCAGAGGTGTATGTTTCTTTTGCGGATGCTAATAAAGCGGTTCAAAAAACAAGGCTTAATGTTAAAAATTCTTTGAAAGAACAAAAAGAAAGTATTTTACAAGAATTAAGCTTAGCTCTTGAGTTTCTTTCTAAAAATCCTCTGATAGTTGACGCTTTTGCTAAGAGAGACAGAGAGAAATTAAAATCGCTTTTGCTTGAAGATTATCAAAACCATATTAGGGTGCAATATAAAATTGAGCAATTTCAGTTTCACTTGCCGGACGCAACATCTTTTTTAAGATTACACAAACCGCAGAAGTACGGCGACGATTTATCCTCGTTTAGAAAAACCGTTCTTGATGTGGCAAGAACAAAAGCTCCGATTAAAGGAGTTGAAGTTGGCAGAGCCGGGCTTGGCTTGCGAGTAGTTTATCCTATCTTTAAAGATGCTAAGTACATTGGTTCCGTTGAATTTGGTTCTGCTTTTAGCGAGGTTTTAGAATCATTAATAAAAGTGCTTGGAATAAATTATGCCGTTGGATTGGACGACAGACATTTTTCCATTACAAAATTTAATAAAAGTTCAAATATAATGAAGAAAAACGGCGTAAATTTCTTCAAGTTTTCAAATAAATTTTATAGCGAATTGTTAAATGAATTTGATATTACAGATGAAGTACAAACTTTTGAATTAAAAGATAGAAAAATTATGGCGTTTATGCTCCCGTTGACCGATTATTCCGGCGAAAAAATTGGGAAAATCGTCGTCTTTAAAGACGTTACGAAAGCGTTCAATGTTATGTCTGAAAAAATTAATTATTTATTATTTAAGATATTTATTTACGTTCTGATATTGCTTGTAATTTTTGTTTTTATGTTCAGAAAAAGAGTAATCAAACCAGTAATTGCTATTAGCGATTTTGCAGATAAAATATCCCAGGGCGATTTTAGTCAAGAATTAAATTATAAATTGAAAAATGAAATTGGCAAACTTGTTTATAATCTAAATGTAATGAAAGATAAATTAAAAGAACTATTTGAAAAAGTTGAACAACAATCTGAGCAAGCAAAAAGAGCGGCGGAAGAAGCGGAAAAAGCGAAAAAAGAATCTGAGAAAGAAAGAAAATATTTGGCAGAGAAAACAGAGGAAATGCTTTTCGCAATGGAAAGGTTTTCCGAAGGCGATTTAACCGTTCAACTGGAAGTTGAAAATAAAAATGAAGCGATTGCCAAACTTTTTGCCGGTTTTAATATTGCGGTCGGCAAGATAAAAGACTTAATTAAACATGTAAGCGAAGTAATAGAAGCTACGGCAAGCGCAGGAACACAAATTTCATCGAGCGCCGAGGAAATGGCGGCTGGCGCAAACGAATTGAGCGGACAAGCATCCGAAGTATCCGCGGCGGTTGAAGAAGTAACTCGGACAATTATGGAAACAACCGAAAATACTAAACGCGCCGTCGAGCTTTCGCGCGAATCGGACGAGTTTTCGAAAGAAGGCGTTAAAAAAATTAACGAAGCGAAAGAAGGAATGGAAAAAATCGTTGAAGCGACAAACGAAACAAGTGCATCAGTTAAATCGCTCACTGAAAAGACCGAGCAAATCGGAGAAATCACAAACGTAATTAACGATATTGCCGATCAAACAAACTTGTTGGCGCTTAATGCTGCGATTGAAGCGGCGCGCGCAGGCGAACAAGGTCGCGGATTTGCGGTTGTAGCCGACGAAGTAAGAAAACTTGCCGAGAGAACGCTCCACGCCACGAAAGAAATTGCGGAGATGATTGCCTCGATTCAGCAGGAAACAAAGATTGCGGAACAATCCATGGATAATGCGATTTCCGCGGTTAATGAAGGAACGAAGAAAACCGAAGAAGTAAAAGAAGTTCTTGAGAAAATTATGGACGAAGCCGAACGCGTTGAAAATGAAATTACCAATCTCGCAAATGCAAGCGAGGAAGAACTTAAAGCGGTTGAGGAAATTTCCCGCAGTATGGAAATGATGAATAATGTAACGCAAGAAACAAGCAGCGGTATTCAACAAATTGCGCAAGCAACCGAAGATTTGGCGAGACTTTCGGAAGACCTGCGAAACTTAATTCAAAGGTTCAAAATGGACGCCT
>WGAL01000365.1 GCA_015494845.1 Melioribacteraceae bacterium | reverse complement strand
TGTGTATAAGAGACAGTCTCTCGCCTAATTGTTTTTGGTTTGTAAACTCAACTTCATTCTTATTCCGTTATTCTTTATATTTGAAAAATTCAATTAAAAATTAGGATAAAAAAATGAAAAGAATAATCGCGGTTCTAACGGCGTTTTTACTCGGCGCGTTAAATATAAATGCGCAAAATCTCTTGCCGCAAGGCGTTTCGGTTCACAAACTCGATAACGGTTTGGAAGTTCTCTTAATCGAAAATCACGCCTTGCCGATGGTTGGAATAAACACGGTTGTAAAAGTAGGTTCGGCGTACGAAACTTTCGCCACAAGCGGAATGAGCCATATGCTCGAGCATTTGCTTTTTAACGGAACGGACAGTTTAACTCAACGCGAACTTTACGACGCGGTCGATTTAATCGGCGGCTACAACAACGCCAACACTTCTGAATTTTACACGAATTTTATGATGGTAACGCCCGCCGAAAATATTTACGAAGGGCTGAAAATACAATCGCAAATGCTTTTCCATTCGGTTCTACCGGAAAACAAATACGAAAAAGAAAAAGGAATTGTGCTTGAGGAAATCGGAAAAACGCTTGCAAATCCGCGCGAACAATTGGAGCGGAACATTATCTCAATTTTATATCAAGGACACGCGCTATCCTTGCCGACGCTCGGCACTTACGAAACAATCAAAAATATGAAGCGCGACGACGTTTACGCCTTTTACAAAAATTATTACAAGCCGAACAATATGATTGTTAGCGTAATCGGAAATTTTAATTCGAAACAGATGTTAAAATGGTTGAACGAACTTTACGGAAGCGAATCGCCTGGCGTTGTCGAATATCCTAAATATCCGCATTGGGCAACGGGATTGGAATTGGCGAATTTCCCGTTCGACGGAACTTTCCACCGCTTTTACGACGGAAAGCAAATTCATCTTCAAATATTTTACGCTTTGCCCGCCGGTTATCCCGATGAATTTTACGGCGTATTCGAAGATGAATTTTCCGAATTCACAGATTCGCTGAAAAAAGCAATCGACGCAAAATTCCCCGGCGCCGTTAAGGAAATTTCGGCGTCGGTTCGAAACAAATATATCGTTTCGCATTTGGAAATCGATATGATTGTTACGAAACGGAATTCTTACGACGGAATAGTTGAGACAGTTCAAAAAGAAATTCCTAATTTTAAAATTGAACTTAGTGACGAAAAAATTGCGGAATACATCGCCGGAGAAAAAACTTCCTTTTTGAAGAACGCGGAAAAACCGCATATGTTCGGCATTTTCAACGCGGAAATTTTCGCCGTAAAAGGAATTGAAGGCGTTCTCGAAAAATATTCCGGCGAAGGTTACAAAAAAGCGAAAGAATATTCGAGAAATTTCTCGCTCGATTTTCCCCCAATTGTTCTTTTGCAAGAACCGTTTAATCCGGCAAGCGCGGGAAAAGCGGGAAACAAGATTATCACAAAAGCGTTTCCTTCCAAAAATGACTTGCCGGCGATAATCGCGCGACAAAATAAAAATTCGAATTTGCTTGCCGTTCACTACTTGTTGGGACACAAAAGCGATTACGAAAAACGATACGGCGCAAACGCCGCATACGTTTGGCACGCGGCTTTCGGACTCAGAACGGAAAGCGACGATTTTAAGAAAAGAGCGGCAAAATTCGGTTTTGAATTTACGGTAAACGACAATCCGTATATTCCGATGGACGATATTTATTTAAGTCCGGATTTCGGCTACATTAGAGTCGAAAGCGCAACGAGCGATATTTCCGGCGCAATTGAATTTTTGAATAACGAGTTTTTGAACTTTATTCCGACGGAAAAAGAATTTAATTCGGCGTTGCGCCAATACAAAATGTCGCAAATGATGAAACGCGTAAACCGCGCAAAAAGCGAGTTTGAACGGCTTGTAAGCAAAACGCTTTACGGCAAAGAGGAAAACGACGCGAAAAAGAATTTGACTTACGGCTCGCTTTTGGATTTCGGGCGGCATTATTTCATTCCGGCAAATATGGTAATTTCCGTTGTTTCAAATTTAGAGCCGGAAAAAGTCGCAGAGTTGTTTTCTGATTTCAGAGCGAGCGTTCCGAAAGATTTTATTTCATCCAAACCGGAACCGAAAACATTTCTGAAAATTACCGAACCGGTTACGATTGAGAAAGATTACAACTCGAAACGCGCTTATCTTTATTACGGTTTCCAAAAAGAAATCGAGAAATCCGAACGCGCCGCTTTGAGAGCGCTTTCGCTTATTCTTCAAGATAAAATTGTTTTCGACATTCGCGAAAAACAAGGAATGGCTTACCATATGAGCGCAGGCGTTGAAATACGTGAAAATCGCGCGATGTTTTACATTGAACTCGGAACGCGTCCGGAAAACGTTGAAAAACTTAAAGCGCAATTTCCTGAAAAATTCAGCGAAGATTATTTGGGCGAAATTACGGAAACGGAATTGAAAAAACGCGTAAATCATTATCTCGGCAGAATGCTTTTCCGCCGGCTTTCCAGCATAAATCAAGGATTTTATTTGGGACGTTCGTATTACTATTACGGCGATTTTTCGGTTGACAGAAAAAAACTCGAAAATCTGAAAAAAGTTACCGTGGAAGAAGTCCAAAAAGTCGCGGAAAAATATCTCGCTCCTGAAAACGAAGTGTTAATTATCGTTAAATAAATGTTTCCCAAATTTGAGAGCGTCCTTGTTAATTTTACAGGGACGCTTCCGTTTTGGGGGACTTGAATACATTTTGGAATTAAAAATATAATTGCTAATTTAAATTTCCGTAAATAATAATTAGAAACATTCAATTCGGGTTATTATCAGGGGAACATGCTAACGGACGAAACCAAAAGAAAAATTTTACAGAAAATACTTGAATCGGAAGGTTTTAAATCGTCCCAAAAATACAGGGATTTTCTTACTTATCTTGTCGAGGCGTCGATAAAAGAGGAAGAACCGAAAGAAATCACAATTGCAATCCAATTTTTCGGTAAGAGCAACGATTTTAATCCATCCGAAGATTCTTCCGTGAGAGTTTACGCAAGTAATCTTAGGAAAAATTAGACCATTACTACGCAAACGAAGGCAAAAACGACAAATACAGAATAACGATACCAAAAGGGCATTATAAAATCGAGTTCCAACCGAACGAAAGTAAGATTAAAAAAAGACTAAAATTTAATAATAAAAAATTAATATATGCTTTAACGTTTATTTTTATAATTCTTGTTGCGATTACAATTTATAATTTCAATAAAGTACACAGATTAAAAGAGGCGTACTCGGCGATTATTTATAATCCGATTTGGGAAAATATAACCGAATCGACCAACCCGAAAATGATTGTGCTCGGCAACGATTTGTTTTACCTTGAAATTCAAGACGGCGAAGAAACCATTGTTCGCAAGCATTATATTAACACGGTGGAAGAATTCGAGGAATACAAAAAGGCGCATCCTGAAAAGGAAATTATCGGAATTACGCCGTATCCATTTTTCCCGAAAATCGATATTTCGACAGTTCCGATTTTAATTAAATTATTGAACGCCAAATACAAACTTTCGCTTAAAGCTTCTTACGAACTTAAAACAAAAGATTTGCTGGAAAACGATATAATTTTTCTCGGTTCTTTCAGAAGTTTGCATTTTCTCAGATATTTATTGCGCGATAGTTTAATTGAATACAGTGAAAATCCTGACGATATGTACGTGAAATTTAACGAACCGGATACGTCGTTTATTTTCCGTCAAACCGGCGAGCCTGGCGAAAAACATATTGATTATTGCTTGTTCCGTAAATTACCTGGGCCTAATAAAAATACGATTTATATGTTTGTTTCCTTTTTCGAAGCCGGAATTTCGGCGGCGACGCAATACACGTTTGACGAAGAAAATATTGAAAAAATAAATGAACTGATGGAAAAGCGTTACGGCGAAATGCCGGAATATTTTGAAATTTTATTCAAATCCAACGCGTATTCAAGAACCCCGTTAAATTCCGAAATAATTTATTTCAGAAAACTCGAACCTGAAAAATTACATATTTGGTGAGATTTTCAGAGACCAACAATTTCCGCGATTATTTCTTCCGCCGCAAATTCGTTTTCAAGTAAAGAGTTTAACAATTTGAATTGATTTTTTGCGCGAACCAAATTGTGGTCAGGATACTTAATTCTGTAATAGACGTCTCCGTTCAAATAATCGGTAAGAAAACGCACCGCTTGTTCGTAAATAATCATTTCCGCGCCGAAAACCAAATTCGTTATTTCCAATTCTTTCAATTCGTTTTTCAGTTCGCTTAAATAACCTTCGGCGACGCTTTTGAAATATTCCAAACGGAAGAATACTTTTTCCAAATCCTTCTCGTCTTCGGCGGCGGAATTTGCGTAACTTCTAATCATATCGCCGAAATCGCACAAGACGTTTGAGGGCATAATCGTATCGTAATCAATAACGCAAAGCGGTTCGTTTGTGCGCTTATCGAAAAGAATATTGCTGATTTTAGTATCGTTATGCGTAACTCTCAGCGGCAAACCCTCGAAAATTAACTCGTCGTATCTATCGGTAAGCAACGAGTGCGCTTCAACGAGTTCTATTTCTTTGGCGACTTCGCTTACGCGCGCCGCTTTGTCTTCTTCAAGCGCTTGATAATATTGTCCGATGCGGAAAGACAAATTGTGAAAATTTTCAATCGGATAAGCGAGAAACTCGGCGTTAAGGTCATTTAAAATTCTCTGAAATTTCCCGAAAGTTTTAGCCGCGGAGTAGGCAATCTCAGTATTTTCAACAGTTTCGTACGTCGCCGAGTTTTCCAAATAAACCGTCGCTTGCCAAAAAGCTTCAGCGTCTTCATAACAAAGTTCGCCCGTTTTTGAAGGAACGAAATTTAATATTTCCTTTTCTGTATTCAATATTCCGTATTTTGCCGGATTTTCGAAAATGTGCGATGTTATTATCATTGTATTAAAACAAATGGCTTCCGCATTTTGAAAAACGCGCGGATTGATTTTTCTCAACACGTATTTTTTTTGCGCCGTGGAGACAAGGTAGTTTTCGTTGATGTGCCCGAAAGTTAATTTTTCGATTGATTGTATTTCGCCTTCAAACTCAAAGTTATTCGCTATTTCTCTGATTTTGTTTACGTCCATAATTTACTTGGATAAACTCCGCTTTCGATTAATCGCAACATTTTTTTGCGCGCAAGTTCCGTATCTTCCTTGTATGTTAATCCGAACCATTCGGCGGTTGTTTGCGGGACTTTTACTTTCGCCGTGTTAGTTCTAATCAATTCATTAACGACAAACGGAATGTAAAATTCCGCCTTCATGTCGTGCGCATTTTCTTTCAAAAATTCCTTAAAATAATCGTTAAAATATTCGAACACTTTAGGCGTAAACGCAAACATATTCATCGAAACTATTTCGTCGCCGGTCAAGTTTTCCCATTCGCCGTTTTCGTTTTTAAACTTAACCTTTCCGTTTTCCTTAACAATTTCGGTTCTTTCAACAATGGAACGCAAATATCCGTCTTCGTCAATTTCGCAAACGCCGCGGGAAACCGAACCGAAATCCGAAAGCGTGTTTATTAATTTGTAGCCGATTAAACCGTACAAATTATCTTGATTTTCCGCCTCTTTCAAAAAGTCCGAAGCGATTTTGAACGAATTTTCGCCGTAAAAATCATCGGCGTTAATTATCACAAACGGTTCTTTAATTTCATCTCTCGCGGCAAGCAAAGCGTGACCGGTTCCCCAAGGTTTTTTTCTTTCCGCCGGAATTTCAACATTTATCGGGATGTCGGTTAATTCTTGGAAAACTAATTTTACATTAATTTCGTTTGGTAGTTTTGAAAGGATTGTTTCTCTAAAATCTTTTTCGATTTCTTTTCTGATAATAAAAACGATTTTTTCAAATCCGTTTCTTAAAGCGTCAAAAATCGAATATTCAATTATCGCTTCGCCGTTCGGACCTACCGGCGTAATTTGTTTGATTCCGCCGTATCGGCTGCCCATTCCGGCGGCGAGTATTAGCAATGTCGGTTTCATAATTAC
>WGAL01000364.1 GCA_015494845.1 Melioribacteraceae bacterium | reverse complement strand
CTGAAAAAAGGAAGAAAATGTCTAAAATTGTAAAAACCGTAAATGTAAAAAATCAGAATAAACAAACTCAATCCGCAAAAAGTGGAACCGCTGCGGGTAAAGTAACTTTTAAGGATTTCTGGGGCGTAAAAAATATTATTTTTCTTGTCGTTGGGATTATCTCGCTGATTATCGGATTTTATTTAATGTCGGTTCCGCCATGGGATAGCGACGCGGCATTGAATTATTCGCCTTTGTTTTTGCTAGCGGCGTATTTGATTTTCTTTCCGGTTTCAATCTTAATTAAAAATAAAAAATAATGTTTCTCGCCAAAGTTAAAGGCAACGTTGTTTCAACTCAAAAAAACAAGTATTTGAAAGGGCACAAATTACTGATTGTGCAACCTGTGGATTTGAATGGCAATTTCACCGATGCAAAAGAAATGATTGCATTGGATTTAATTGACGCCGGAGTTGACGACACCGTGCTTGTGGTAAAAGAGGGAGCCGCGGTGCAACAAATTTTAGGGCATAAAAAAGCGCCGGTAAATACAATGATTGTCGCGGTTGTCGATGATTTGGACGTAAACGAAGAATAAATTTTCCTTTTCTATTTAATATTTATTTAAACAAAATTTTTGGAACACGCTTGAGCGAAAGAGAACTCGCATTAATAAAATTACTTCTTTCAATCGACGGAATCGGCGTAAAAACGCTGATTTCCTTGCGGAACAAATTCAAAACAGCCGAAGCGGTTTTTGACGCCGGAATTACCGAATTAACTTCGACCGGAAACATCGGGGAAAAACTCGCAAAACGGATTCTCGACGAACGCGAAAATATTCAGAATGCAATCCAAACGTTTGAAAAGGAACTCGAAAAACTAAATAAAATCGGCGCAAAAATAATTTCTTATTGGGATGACGAATACACGGAAAGTTTGAGGAATATTTATTTACCTCCTGTTTTGCTTTATTTACGCGGCAATACGGAATTGTTAAACTCGCAAGGCGTCGCAATAGTCGGAACGAGAAAACCGACACGCTACGGAATAAAACAAGCGAAATATTTCGCGGAGAAACTCGTCGAAAACAATTTAACCGTTGTAAGTGGGCTGGCGCGGGGAATTGACTCCGCCGCGCACAAAACGGCTCTTGAAAACAGCGGCGTGACAATTGCGGTTCTTGGCAACGGCTTGGATTTTGTTTATCCGCACGAAAACAAATCGCTTTACTGGCAAATTGCCGAACGCGGCTTGCTTGTTACGGAATATCCGCTCGGAACGAAACCGGACGCGCAAAATTTTCCACGACGCAATAGAATAATTTCCGGTCTATCGCTCGGAGTATTAGTCGTTGAGACGAAAATGAGCGGCGGCGCTTTGCACACTGCGGCGTTTGCTCTTGAACAAGGCAGGGAAGTTTTTGCCGTTCCAGGAAATATCGATTCCGTTTGGAGCGAGGGAACAAACCGATTAATTCAACGCGGCGAGGCAAAACTTGTTTTGAATATCGAAGACGTTTTGGACGAGCTGAAAATCAAACTTCCCGAAGCGGAAAAGAAAAAGCGAATTCGCGAAATTAACATTTCGGAACTGGATGTTTTCGAACAAAAAATTTACGAAGCGCTCTCCGACGAACCTATTCACATCGATAAATTAGCTGAAAAATGCGGACTTTCCGTCGCCGATACTTCGTTCAATTTGCTCAACATGGAATTGAAGGGATTAGTAGCGCAACTTCCTGGCAAATATTTTGTAAAAGGATAAGATTTTCATATTTTTAAATTCTTTAAACGAAATTTTGCGGAAGTGGCGGAATTGGCAGACGCGCTAGACTTAGGATCTAGTGCCGCAAGGCGTGGGGGTTCGAGTCCCCCCTTCCGCACCAATTAATAAAAAGTAAGAGGTTAACAAATTGGAAACGAAGTTAAATAATTTGTCAAGCTATTTGCGCGAGCTCGAAGTTACGTTGAGTTATGATGAAGTTAAGGACGACATCGAAGAAGCTTACAAAAAAGAACGCAAAAAAATTCAGTTGGACGGTTTTCGCAAGGGCAAAGTTCCGATGAGCATCATCAAAAAATATTACGGCGATGCAATTGAATATCAAGCGGCGGAAAAAATTGCGGAAAACAAAGCGTGGGACGCAATCGACGCAAGCGGCGAAAAACCGATTAGCGTTCCGAAATTTACAGAAATCGATTATAAAGGGAAAGACGGTTTGACATTTAAAATTCAATTTGAAGTTAAGCCGGAAATCGAACCGAAAGATTACACCGGACTTGAAGTTGATAAGATTCTGTTTGACATTGAAGATAAATTGATCGACGAAGAGTTCAAACGTTTGCAAAAGTCAAAAGCGACTTACGAAGAAGCTGAAAAAGTAGAAGACAGAAATTACAGAATTTACGCCGATTTGCAACGCGTCGATAAAGACGGAAATCCGATGAAAGGCAGCGAACCGGCTAAGAATATGCTAATAGATTTAAGCGAGACGAATGTAAATCAAGAATTGGTTGAAAATGTTCTCGGCAAAAAAGTCGGCGATGAATTTGATTTCACTTTTGTCGATGAACACAAACACGGCGACGAAGTTCACAAAGTGGAATATATTTACAAAGGGAAAATCAACAAGATTGAAAAAATCGTTTTACCGGAAATCACCGACGAATTCATAAAAGAAGTTACAAACGGAAAACACGAAACCGTCGATTCTTACAAGGAAGAAATTTACAAGTATTTCAAAGACTATTACGAAAATCAATCCGAAGAAATAATGATAAATTCGCTTCTGACAAAAATTTCCCAAAACAACGAATTCGACGTTCCGCCTGGACATGTGGAACTTGTCTTAAAAAGATTGGTTGATTATGAAATAGAAAACGCAAAACGTTACAATCAACCGGTCCCGGACGAAAACCAATTGCGCGAGCAACTTAGAGAAAAAGCGGAATGGAACGCAAAATGGCAACTTCTTATGGAAGCGATTGCGGAAAAAGAAGGAATTAAAGTTACCGACGAAGATTTGAAAAAACTCGCCGAAGAAGAAGCCGAAAAGACCGGAATTTCGGTTGATAAATTGGTTAAGTTTTACAAGGATTCGGGAAAAGAAGCGACTTTGCTTGAAGATAAAGTAATTGAGTTTCTGAAAGCAAATAATAATATTAGGGAAATCAGTATTAAGGATAAAGAAAAAGAAATAGAAGCAAAAAAAGCGGCGGAAAAAGAAAAGAAAGAGGAAACGGGAACTGCCGAAGAAAATAAAACGGAGGAAAAATCCGATGAATAAAGAAGAAATTCAAGCGCAACTTGTTCCGTATGTAATCGAACAAACCGGACGCGGCGAACGCGGAATGGATATTTTTTCGCGATTGTTGCGCGAAAGAATAATCTTTTTGGGAACAGGAATTGACGACCACGTCGCGAGTCTTGTAATCGCCCAGTTGCTTTTTCTCGAAGCCGAAGACCCTGAAAAAGATATTTTTCTTTACATAAATTCGCCTGGCGGCAGCGTCTCCGCCGGATTGGCAATTTACGATACGATGCAATATATCAGTTCCGATGTCGCCACAATTTGCGTGGGAATGGCGGCGAGCATGGGCGCGGTTCTATTAGCCGGCGGCGCGGAAGGCAAGCGTTCGTCTTTGCCGAATTCGAAAATTATGATTCACCAACCTTGGGTTGGCGGTTTGCAAGGACAAACGACCGACATCGAAATTCACGCTCGCGAAATGGTGAAATCGCGCGATAAATTGTATAAAATTCTTGCACACCATACCGGGAAATCGGTAGAAGAAATTGCGAAAGATTGCGACAGGGATTATTATTTAACCGCGGAAGAAGCGAAAGAATACCGTTTGATTGACACTGTTTTGGAAAGCAGAAAGCGCAAGAAAGAAGATAAAAAGAAATAAACAAGTCTCGTCTCATAGTAGCTCCCATATAAGCTGTTTCAAGAGAGGTTTTGATTACTGCTCCGCTTCTTTTGAAACAGCTTTTTTATTTAGGCAAGAAAAAACTCAAACCGTTCTTACTCCGAACGCCTCTAAAAGTTTTCGGTCGATTTCTTCATTTACTTTTACGCGGAAATCGGGAATTTCAAATCGGCGAAGGTAATTTTTTCTGAACAAATCAAATTCTTTGCGCGGATTTTCGGATGTTAAATACAATCGCTTGAATTTTTTCGAATCTTCTTCCGCGCGGTAAACTTTTTCGAATAATTTTCTCAAGAAATATTCGTTATCGTTTTCGTCTTGTAAATCAATTGTTCCGGAAATTTCCGTTACATCGAAATTCCAAACGTAACTTGTTCCCAAAAATTTATTTAACGCTTCGAATATCATTTTCGTGCCGTTGAGTCTGCCGTCGTAAGAATAACCGGCAATGTGCGGCGTTGCGATATCCGCAAGTTCAACCAAAGCTTTGTCTGGCTCAGGCTCGTTTTCCCAAACGTCAAATATTGTTTTGATTTTTCCTCTTCGAACCAAGTTTAACGCGACTTTATTATCGACAACAACTCCGCGTGAAGAATTAATTAAAATTGCGTTTTCTTTAATAAAATCAATATTCTTGTTATTCAATAAATGAACGGTTTTGTATTTGCCGGATAAAATCAGCGGGACGTGAAAAGTTACAATATCGCACGCAAGCGCGTCTTCCAACGCGCTAAAACCTTTTTCGCCTTTGTCTTCGCGGGGCGGGTCGTTTTTTACAACGCGCATTCCCAACGCGTTTGAAAATCTTTCCACGATTTTCCCGATGTTGCCTACGCCAATAATTCCAATGCTTTTGCCGCCAAGACGAAATCCGTATTTTTTACTCAAATAAAAAAGAGACGAAAAAACATATTCCGCCACGGAGCGCGAATTACAACCTGGCGCGTATGCAAAACCGATTCCGTTTTTTTTCAGAAAATCAATATCAATGTGGTCGGTTCCGATTGTAGTCGTTCCAACGAATTTAACTTTCGAACCGGAAAGAAGTTCTTCGTTCACTTTCGTAACGGAACGGACAATCAAAACATCGCAATCTTTAACGAAAGCGCCGCTGATATTCCTTCCGTTGAACAACTCGACGTCGCCAAAAAGCGAAAACACCTCTTTGCCGAGCGCAATATTTTCATCAACGCAAATTTTCATTGTTCCTTTGCGTCCGCCGTAGGCGGATTGCGTCTTTGCGGTAAGTTCAATCTTTTCTCTTTTATATTGCAACAAACAATGATATATTTCGAGTTCAAATTTTGATTTTCCGGAGACTTGCCGACAAGTCCGCGCCCAACCCCGCCAGGTCCGGAAGGAAGCAACGGTAAGCGTAGGGCTTGTGTGGTAGGTTCTCCGGTTTTTTATTTATCCGTGAAAAAGCAATTCCAAAACGCCTGCGCGCATTCTCGGCAAACCTTCAAATCTCACTTTTGCGACGCTCCCCGGGAAAAAAGTAACCGACGCGCCGGAGTTCGAAATCATATTTGATGCGTGATACGATAAATCCGGCTGGTGCCCGATAAACGCAACGGAATCGCCTGGAAGAACGTTGAGCATAGCCAAAAGATTTTCTGTATTTCCGCCGTGCGCCAACATATTTTCCGTAACGATTTCGGTTTCCACCGCGTAAACTTCGCGCAAGATTTTAGCGGTTTGTTGCGCCCGCAATAGGGGCGAACTGACTATCAAATCGATTTGCGGTTCGATTTTCTTCAAAATATTAAATGTTTCGTAAAGTATTTTTACGCCGTTTTCGGTAAGCGCTCTTTCGTAATCCGAACCGAAATTTTCGGCATATCCGTGTCTGATTAAAAAAATATTCATACGAACCGTTTTCTCATTTATTTTTATTTTTATCAGAATAAAAAATAAATATAAGAATAGTGAAAAAATTTTTAATCCTTTTTTGGTTGTCGCTTTCATACGGAGTTTTAGCGCAAACAACGCAACTTGAACTTTCCGGCATTCCGTTCGAACCGGAAATTTCCGCACCAGATACTGCCATTACGCTCGCCGTTAAAAATCAAAGCGGCGCGGTTATTTTAAAGCGGAAATTTTCAGGAAAAGAAAAAATAAAAATCGACGAAAGCGGCGTTTACGAAATTTTTTCAAACGGCAAATTTGTTACGCGGATAAGAGTAATTCCTGCTTGGTTCAGTTTGCTTCCGCCGTTGCTCGCAATTTTACTGGCGTTGATTTTCCGACAAGTGCTTGTGGCGCTTTTGTCCGGAATTTATCTCGGCGCCTTCTTTATTTATGATTACAATTTCATTGCCGCGTTTTTCAGAATCGCCGATACGATTATCGTGGAAATGCTCACCGACAAAGATCACATTTTGATAATTCTTTTTACCGTGATGATTGGCGGCGTTGTTGGCGTAATTTCGGCAAACGGCGGAACAATTGGAATGGCGGAAGTTATTGTGAAAAAAGCAAGAACCGCGCGAAGCGGAATGATTGCGAGTTGGCTTATGGG
>WGAL01000363.1 GCA_015494845.1 Melioribacteraceae bacterium | reverse complement strand
ATCTTAATCAATCATAAAAATCTGCGGGCTATTTTTAACCGCAAATTCACGATAGAATAAAATGATTTTTATTATTTTTCATTTCCGTTTTTAATTGAAAACTCAAAGGGTAAAATGAAAATAGTAATTACCGGCGGCGCCGGATTTATCGGAAGCCACTTCGCCGAATATTTTTCGAAAAACGGCGACAAAGTTTATATCATCGATAATCTTCGCAGCGGCTACAAAAAAAACATCGAAAACCTAAACGTTATTTTTCACGAAGGTTCAATTACCGATTTTAATCTTGTCGATGCAATTCTAGAAAAAGCGGACGTCGTAATTAACCTTGCCGCGCTTGTTTCCGTTCCTGAATCTCTGCAAAAGCCGTACGAAACGGTTGAAATAAACGTAAACGGCGTTTTGAATATTCTTGAAGCCGCGAGAAAACACGGCGTAAAAAAAATAATTCACGCGAGTTCCGCGGCGGTTTACGGCGATAATCCTGTGCAACCAAAACGCGTTTCGATGAAGCCTGAACCGAAAACGCCTTACGCAATAACCAAATTGGACGGCGAATATTATTTGCGAATGTACGCGTCTGAACATGGAATGAACACGAACTCGCTCCGTTTTTTCAACGTTTACGGTCCGCGACAAGACCCCAAAAGCCAATACGCGGCGGCAATTCCGATTTTTATCCACAACGCGGTGAACGGAAAAGACATCACTATTTTCGGCGACGGCGAGCAAACCCGCGATTTTGTTTACGTAAAAGACGTTGTGCACGCCGGCGTTTCCGCAATTGATTTTCACGGAAAAGGCGAGGTGTTTAACGTCGCAACCGGAAGGAGCATCACAATAAATGAAATTGCAAAAACAATAATCGAAATTACCGGTTCGAAAAGCAAAATAATTTATTTGGACGAACGACCTGGCGATATTAAACACAGTTCGGCTTCAATCGACGAAACAACCAAAGCGCTTGGCTTTAAGCCGAAATACAATTTAAAATTCGGACTTGAACAAACGTTTAAATTTTTTACGGAGAAATAAACGATGAAAAAAATTCTTATCATTTTCACGGGCGGAACTTTCTCGATGAAAATCGACGAAAAAACCGGCGGCGCGGTTCCGTTCTTTCACGGCGAGGAATTGCTTGAAATGATTCCCGAAGCGAAAAACCTTGCCGAAATTGAAATATTTAACTTCGGCAATCGTCCAGGTCCGCACATGACGCCGAAACTTATGTTCGATTTGGCGAAAAGAATCAGAACCGAAATCGCGCGCGACGATATCGACGGCGTAATCGTAACGCACGGAACGGACACGCTTGAGGAAACCGCGTATTTTCTCGACCTTGCCGTCGATACCAAAAAACCGATTGTCGTCATCGGCGCAATGCGGACAAGTTCCGAACCTGATTGGGACGGACCGAGAAATTTGCTCGACGCAATTCACATAATAAACGAACCGAACAGTCGCGGGATGGGCGCGCTTGTTTGTCTTAACGGCGAAATTAACGCGGCGAGCGAAGTTACTAAAACTCACACCGAAGACGTGGAAACTTTCCGCAGTTTGGATTTCGGCGCGTTGGGATTTGTCGAAAGAGGAAAAGTAATTTATAACAGATTGCCGCGCAAGTTGGAAAAAATCATTACAGACGAAATTGACGACAACGTCGATTTGCTAAAAGTTTACGCCGGAATGGACGATAAATTTTTCCGCTTTTCCGTCGATAGCGGCGCAAGCGCAATTGTCGTGGAAGCGCTCGGCGTCGGCAACGTTACGCCGTGGGCGTTTGACGGAATAAAATACGCGCGCGAAAAAGGCGTTCCGGTTGTTCTGGTTTCGAGATGTCCTGCCGGCGAAACGCTTGATATTTACGGCTACGAAGGCGCGGGCAAATGGCTGAAAAAAATCGGCGTAATTTTCGCCGAATATCTTAACGGACAAAAAGCGCGCATAAAAACAATAATCGCATTGGGAAAGACACGAGGACAAGATGAACTCGAAAAACTATTCAACTAAAATTCTTGTTCTTTGCACCGGCAATTCGTGCCGAAGTCAAATGGCGGAAGCGTTTTTGAAATCGTTCGACAATTCGCTTGAAGTCTATTCTGCCGGAACTGAACCTTCGGCAGAAGTTCATCCTTTAACAATTGAAGTGATGAAAGAAATCGGAATTGATATTTCCAATAACAAACCGAAACCGGTTGATGATTTTTTGAATATATCTTTCGATTACGTTATTACCGTTTGCGACGACGCAAATGAAACTTGTCCGAATTTTTACGGCAAAGTAAAACACCGCCTGCATTTTCCTTTTGAAGACCCTGCAAAAGCAACCGGTAGCAAAGAAGAAGTTGTTGTGAAATTCAGGGAAGTCCGAGATTTAATCAAAAATAAATTCAAAGAATTTTATCAATCCGAAATAGAAAGGAAAAATTGAAATGGAACTTTTTTGGTTCGACAATTACGACGAAGCGCTGAAAAACGCGATGCAAAACCGTCGCCCGGTATTGTTGCAATTTGACGTGAAAGGTTGCGGCGGTTGTAAGAAATTATACAGTTACACTTATCTTGACGAAAAAGTAAAAGAAGAACTCGATAAATATTTCACGCTTCTGCGTCTCGACATTGTAAAAGAGCGCGACATCAGAAGGAAATACAACGCGTTTTGGACGCCGTCTTTTTATTTCCTCGATTACAAAGGGAACTTGTACTATCATTTTCACGGATATTTTCCGCCGACGGAATTACGGATTTTGGTGCGCGTCGGATTTTCCGAAACATCGATTCCGAAAGGAAGATTTGCCGAGGCGAAAGAATTTCTCAACAAAGATTTTGAAGAACTCGAAGATAACATTCTTGCGCCTAAAATATTATACCAAAAGGGAATGATTGATTACTTGCATGACCGCGACAATAAAAAATTCCGCGCGTTGATAAAATTTGTAAAAAAAAAGTATCCGCAAAGCCCGGAAGCGTCGCAATATTTTTGGGATGAGTAGTTTTGTAAAAATTTGCGTTTACAATTTTTTTATAACTGCATTT
>WGAL01000362.1 GCA_015494845.1 Melioribacteraceae bacterium | reverse complement strand
GAAAACGGGGGAAGCAAAATTTTGTCCGCCGTGATTTTTTCGCCGGTAAATTCGTCGTAAAAAACCGCGTCGCTTTTTATTTCGTCTTTCGCAATCGATAAATCCGGACGAGCGGGAAAATCGTTTCCGTTCAATAAAATCAAATACTTGCTCGCTTGAGTTTTGCGAATGTAAAAGTAAATATTGTTCTGCGGCGGAAAATGAATTAACGCGCCTTCGGCAAGAGCCGGATTGTTTTTTCTTATTTCAATTAATTTTTTTACGAACTCGAACAACTCGTTTTCTTTTTCGGTTCTGCCCGAATTTTTAAACGCGTTTCGTTTATCCGATTTCCAACCGCCCGGGAAATCTTCTCTGATTTCGCCGTGGTCTTTGCCTCCGTAAAGTCCGATTTCATCGCCGTAAAGTATTTGCGGAATGCCGCGTAACGTAAACATCGCCGTAAACACCGTTTTGATTTTTTCGGTGTTTCCGTTTGCCAAAAATGCCGGACGAACCAAATCGTGATTATCGACAAAAACAAGTTGTTTGTTTTCCGGCGCGTAGAGAAAATCCTTGCAAATTACATTGTAGAGTGGATAAAGTTTTCCGCTTTGCAGAAAGACGGCAAGCGCGTCGCGAACCGCAAAATCGGTAACGATATTAAGTTGCGCGTTCTTCTCGCCGTATTTGTTTCCTTTCATATATTGCGAAAGAAACTCCGGCTCGCCCGTCCAAACTTCGCCAACGATGTTGAAATTCGGATATTCCGTTTTTATTTCGCGAATAAATTCGGACAAAAAATCTTGGTCAACGTAAGCGTAAGTGTCTTCGCGTATTCCGTCAATTCCGGCGTATTCAATCCACCAAATCGCGTTCTGAATTAAATATTTTTTCAAATGCGGATTTTTCTGATTCAAATCCGGCATTTCATTTACAAACCAACCTTCGCGCAACCGCTTAATCACTAAACTATCTGCGTGAACATCAAACGGCGACATCTTCTCGTGCAGCGCGTTTAAGTGGTTTTCCGGCGTTCCGTGAAACCAATCGCGCGCGGGTGGATTTTCAACCCAAGGATGATTTATTCCAACATGATTTGAAACGTGGTCGTAAATAATTTTGATTTTTCTTTTGTGCGCTTCGGCTACAAGATTTTTATAATCTTCGTTAGAACCGAAACGCGCGTCGATTTTGTACAAATCGGTAGCTGCGTAACCGTGGTAACTTATCGGCATATTGTTTTCGAGTAGCGGTGTAATCCAAATTGCGGTTGCGCCTAAATCCGCAATGTAATCGAGATGTTCGGTAATTCCTTTAATATCGCCGCCGTGCCGCGCCAAGCCGCTTTCGCGATTGAGTTGATTGGGAAGTTTTCCGACTGCGCCGTCGTTTGTCGAATCGCCGTTTGCAAATCTGTCCGGCATTATTAAATAAATGACGTCTTTTTCCGAAAATCCGGCGTGGCTTTCAGCGGCAAACTCGCGTTTTAAAACCGGAAAGTTAACTTTTGCCGTGTCGCTTCCTTTAATGAAAAATAATTTGTAATTGCCGGGCATCGTGGTTCTTTTTATTTCAATGTTTACGAATAAATATTTACCGGAAAAATTCGGCTTGTAATCAATTATCTTTAATGGTTTTTCGGTTCGAACCGAAACAGAATTTAAGTTCTCGCCGTAAACGAGAAGCTCGATTTTATTGTGTTTCATTCCGCCCCACCAGTTCGGCGGTTCTATTTTATTGACCGAAAACGATTGCGCGAACACAAAAACCGGCAACAAAAGTAAAATGGAAAATATTTTCTTCATTTCTAAAATTGATTTTTTGATTTTGGAAATCTTTTGGTTCTCTAAATTTTAAAGTATTATTTACATTTACAAACTGAAATTTAGCAAATAGCAAGAAGAAATCAGTAAAAAAGCGTGGACGAAATGACAGAAATTCAAAAGCCGGAAATAATAGTTTTTGATTTAGGTAATGTTTTAATTCCGTTTCATTACGATTTGATAATCAATCGCTTGAACGAAAAAGACGCGGGACTTGGCGAGCGTTTTGTTAAAAAATATATGGAGAACTACGAGGTTCACCGCAATTTCGAGAAAGGAAAAATGAGCGAGGAAGAATTTCTTTCCGTAATGCGTGAGTGGACGGAAAACAAAGTTTCCGACGAAGAGTTTAAGAAAATTTACTCGGAAATTTTTACGGTGAACGACGAAATGATTTCGCTTTTGCCCGAATTGAAAAACAAATATCGGCTAATGTTACTTTCCAACACAAATTCAATTCACAAAAAATACGGCTGGGAAAAATTTCCTTTTCTGAGTAATTTCGAAAAACTTTTCCTCTCGCACGAAGTCGGCGCGGTTAAGCCGGAAGAGGAAATTTATCGCACCGTTGAAAATTACACAAAAGCAAAGCCCGACGCGCATTTGTTTATCGACGACGTGGAAGAATACGCGCTCACAGCGCAAAAATTAGGTTGGCAAGCGATTCATTTCATTTCGGAAAAACAAGCGGTTGCCGAGTTGAAAAAGTTTCTTTGAAATTTTATTATCCGCGCAATATGTAAAGTTACAAGAAAAAAATTGATGTCATTGCGAGGAGTCCCGACGTGTCGGGACGACGCGGCAATCCGTCGGTTTAGTAAGCTCACGCCGAATAACCGCAATAATGTTTTTTTAGCTTTATAAGACAAGACAGACAAAACTCGTTACTCAGATATTAAACAACCAAATAACTTTCGCTAAAATAGTAACATCGGTTGTGCGAAGTTTTCCGCCAGCGGTTGATACATCTTGATTTATTACAAAATAAAAATAACTGCCGGGCTTCGGTATCCAGTTTATTCTGTAATTTAAGATTATGTTTTCATCCTCGTTGTTCCATTGGGAAAAAAGTTTAGTGTAAAGTTTCGGCGTAAACGAATATTCAATCGCGCCGCTTATCTCGTTTGCCACAAGCGACGCCGACGCCAAATCCAAAAAATTGTATGAATAATTAATATTTAGCGCGAGGTGTTTGTTTATCGAAAATCGACTGTAAACAGCCGCGCGACTCCTCTTGCCGGTGTAAAAATCCCCGTAACTGAACGAATAGTGAGCGGAAACTTTTCTGCCGCTAAACGTGCGTCCTTGCAATTCGTAAACCGTTCCCCAATAATGTCCGGAAGGAATTACTTCGTCGAGAATCTCAAACGGTTCGTCCACGCGGTCAAATTCGCGAATTATATTAAACTCAAAAAAATCACCGCTTGAAAACAAAACGCCAATCGGACGGAATTCCATATTTAGCGATTCAAGTTCATTTGAACCTTGTGTGTAGAACCAATCAATATCGAGTGGTTTGAAATACACTTTCTGAATCCACGGAATATCCGGACGCGGAGTGTAGCGGTAGTGAACATGATAGCCGCGGAAATTTCTTCTGCGCACGTAACCGATTTCAGGATTGTAATCTTCGTCGGTAGCAAAAGTTGAAATATTCCAATCCATTAAATCGTTGGGATAATCAATCTCGAAGCGATAAGAAATATTCTTGAAGTTCGAAGCGCCTTGCGTAAACGATTGCGAAAAAACGCCGTCGATTACAAGATTTTGATTTCCCAAAAATTTTGAAGTAACATAATTTCCTTCCACGCCGTAAACGTAATTGTAGCCTTTCGAACTGTTTTTTGCGGTTAAAATTGCGCCGACGCTCGAACGCTCCAAAACGTCCTGTCGAACGCGCAAAACCGTGAAATTTGTCGTCGGAATTGTATCTTGCGCCGGCGCGGTTTGCATCGTCAGCGCGCCGATGTTAGTCGAACCGGTTTTGCCGAGCAATCGCGCGCCGGCGTATATCGGAACTTCCTCGCCGTTTTCCAATCCGATTCTACGACTGTAAAAAATTCTGCTTCCGCCAAAAACATTCATCTCGAAAATATTTTTCCCTTCGAGAAAAAACTCGCGCTTTTCAGGATAGAAAAGAGAAAATCGACTCAAATTTATTCTGTGCAAATCGGATTCCACTTG
>WGAL01000361.1 GCA_015494845.1 Melioribacteraceae bacterium | reverse complement strand
CTATTATTGCGGTTAACGCTTTGCCGTGTGATTCGCCGGCGGTTAAAAATCTAATCATATTTTACTCGTCGTAATGTTCAATTTTTCGCGCGGATGTGAAACTATCCAAATCGTAATTGATTTTCGTATCCGGCATTCTAAGTCGGCGAATTTTCACGCCCGATGCGGCAAAAAATTCTTCGGCTTTCGTGTCGTGGTAATCCGAAAATACAACCACTTCTTTCACTCCCGCCGCAATCAACGCTTTTGTGCAGTTGGTGCAAGGCATATTCGTAACGTAGCAAGTTGCGCCTTCGGTGCTGATTCCGTGAATTGCGCATTGAATTATCGCGTTCATTTCCGCGTGGATTGTTCTGATGCAATGTCCGTCCTCAATCATACAGCCGACGTCGTAGCAGTGCGGTTGCCCGGGTAGAGAACCGTTGTAGCCGGTTGCGAGAATTCTTTTATCTTTTACGAGAACCGCGCCGACGTGCATTCTCGGACAAGTGGCGCGTTCGGAAACAAGCATTGCCATTTTCAAAAAGTATTCGTCCCAAGAAGGACGCACGTATTTTTTCTCTTTTTCTTGCGACATTTTTCCTCCATGTTTTTCAAACAAAAATAATAAAATTAACAGAACTTTGCGGAAGTTAATAAAGCGTAAGTTTTGCAAATCATTTCATAATAGGACGCAGATTTTTTATGATTGATTATGATTTTCGCCGATTGTTTTGAACATTAATTTTTTACTACGCACTCCCGCACCAAGAACCAAGAACTAAGAACCAAAACGCCAAACATCCATCAACCCATTTATCCAATCAGCCGTGTTGATTTGTCCGTTTTGCTTACTCTACCGATTATTGTAATTTTGTTTTTCGAGATTTTTGTTTTTGAATTTATTTGAAAGGTTGCGAGATGAAATTTTCATTAAACGTCGATCACGTCGCCACTCTCAGAAACGCGCGGGGCGAAGGACAGCCCGACCCCGTTACGTTTGCGCTTATGGCGGAAAAATACGGCGTTGACGGAATTGTCGTGCATTTGCGCGAAGACCGTCGCCACATAAACGAACGCGACGTGAGGTTACTTCGCGAACTCATTACCACAAAGCTCGATTTGGAAATGTCCGTAAATCCCGGAATTATTGAAATCGCTTGCAAAATAAAACCTGAACTTTCCACGCTTGTTCCCGAGCATCGGCAAGAATTAACGACGGAAGGCGGACTGAACGTAATCGACAATCTCGATAAACTTCGCGCGGTAATTGATAAACTTCATAATGCCGATATTCCTGTTTCTTTATTTATAGAACCGGATATTGAGCAAATAGACGCGGCTGTCGGAATTGGCGCGGACGTTATTGAAATTCACACCGGCAAATTTGCGAACGCAAAAACCGAAGACGAAATGTTCGACGAACTCGACAGAATCAGAATTGCCGTTAAGCACGCTAAAAAATTGGGACTCGGCGTGAACGCGGGCCACGGACTTGATTACAACAACGTGAAAGATTTTATGGAAATCGACGGCGTGGACGAAGTAAGCATTGGACACGCGGTAATTTCGTATTCGCTTTTTGTCGGATTGGAAAACGCGATAAAAGAAATGCAAACGCTCTTGAAAATCAGATAAAAACAACTCGTTTTATTTGCAACTCAAAACGCGCTTGCTTAATTTAGGTAACTAATCTCAAACAATTATACAGGTTGAACGATGTTTCTTACATTAACATTCACAGACGTTTGGCTTCCATTAATTTACCTCTACGGCGTCGGCGGAATAATATTTTTGATTGGAATGATTATCATCAGAAAAACCGGCGCAATCGATTTATCGTTACGGCGTCATCGCAAATGGTGGCGGCTAATGATTTTCGGTTATTTCTACTTTCTTTTTCTACACACATTTTTCACAATTTTGGGGTTGAATACGTAAATGGAAACTGCAGTTCACAATATCACTTATCATAATATCGGTTCCTCGACCGATTGGATTGTAATGGTTGTTTACTTTATTGTAATTATGCTTTTCGGAAGTTATTTCGGGAAGTACAACCGTTCAACGCAAGATTTCTTTTTCGGCGGAAGAAGATTTTCGTGGTGGCTAATTGCATTCTCGATTGTCGCCACCGGCGTCGGGAGTCACAGTTTTGTGAAATATTCCGCGAAAGGTTTCGAGCACGGAATTTCCTCGACGATGACTTACATCAACGATTGGTTTTTTATTCCTTTCTTTTTATTCGGTTGGCTGCCGATAATCGTTTACACGCGAATCCGTTCCATTCCCGAATATTTTGAAAGAAGATTTAGCCCGGCAACGCGCTTCCTCGCAACGCTTTTGCTTTTGCTTTATATGGTGGGATATATCGGAATTGGCTTTCTAACTCTCGGTAAAGCCGCAATGCCTCTTTTGCCGGAATCTTTTAATTTATTTGGTATGACGCTTCCGGTTACGCTTATGGGAGTTGTTACATTTATCGCAATTGTTACCGGAATTTACATTACTTTCGGCGGACAAACGGCAGTAATTTTTACCGACTTACTTCAAGGTTTTGTTTTGCTTTTTGCCGGTTTTCTTCTTTTCTTTTTGGGATTGGATTATCTCGGCGGCCTCGGAGTTTTTTGGCACGCATTGCCTACGGAGTGGAAATTGCCGCTTGCAAGATTTAACAAGCCGCCGGATTTCAATTTTGTCGGAATTTTCTGGCAAG
>WGAL01000360.1 GCA_015494845.1 Melioribacteraceae bacterium | reverse complement strand
TTCGTATTCGCGCGCCTTTTCGCTTTTCCGCATATCGGCAATTGAAGTCGAGTTAAGAATTTCGTCGCGGCTCTTGTAAATTGTTTTCGGCATGATTCCGTGCTTTTTGTTATATTCCAATTGCATTTTGCGGCGGCGGTTCGTTTCGTCAATCGCTTTTTTCATTGAGCGCGTAATTTTATCGGCGTACATAATCACCATTCCGTTTTCGTTCCGCGCAGTTCTGCCGATTGTCTGCATAAGCGCTTTTTCGCTTCGCAAAAATCCTTCCTTGTCCGCGTCGATTATCGCCACAAGCGAAACTTCCGGCAAATCCAAACCTTCGCGCAAAAGGTTAACGCCCACTAACACATCGAAATTTCCCATTCTCAAATCGCGGATAATTTCCACGCGCTCAAGCGAATCGATATCGCTGTGAATGTAGCGAACCATAATTCCGAGCCGTTCGAGATAATCGGTTAAATCTTCCGCCATTTTTTTCGTAAGCGTTGTAACAAGCGTTCGCTCGCCTTTTTTTACGCGCTTTCTAATTTCGCCGATTAAATCGTCAATTTGCGTTTTAACCGGACGCACTTCGATTTTCGGGTCGAGCAATCCGGTCGGGCGAATAATTTGCTCAACCACAACTCCGCCGCTTTTTTCGAGTTCGTAATCGCCTGGCGTTGCGCTTACGTAAATTACTTGATTTGTCAGAGCTTCAAACTCTTCAAATTTCAGCGGACGGTTATCCAGCGCCGAGGGCAAGCGGAAACCGTGTTCGACGAGAGTTTCTTTTCTGCTTCGGTCGCCGTTGTACATTCCTCGAATTTGCGGCACCGTTACGTGCGATTCGTCGATAATCAAAAGATAATCTTCGGGGAAATAATCGAGCAAACACGCCGGACGAGAACCTGGCGGTCTTCCGTCCATATGCCGCGAGTAATTTTCTATGCCCGAGCAATAGCCGAGTTCCTTAATCATTTCGATGTCGTAACGCGTCCGTTGCTCCAAGCGTTGCGCTTCAACGTATTTTTCTTGGGAACGCAAATATTTCAGTCGTTCGTCAAGTTCTTCTTCAATTGAAAGAATTGCGCGGCGGATTTGCGCTTTTGTCGTAACAAAATATTTTGCAGGATAAACTGCGATTGAATCAACCTCGCGAATTACTTCGCCGGTTTCCGCGTCGATTACAGAAATCCGCTCGATTTCGTCGTCCCAATATTCCACGCGAACCGCTTCCTCGTATTGGTAAGCGGGAATAATTTCAATCACGTCGCCTCTTGCGCGAAACGCGCCGCGCGTAAATTCCAAATCGTTGCGGACGTAATAAATATCTACGAGTTTTCGCATTAATTTTTTGCGCGGAAGAATTTCGCCTTTCCGTAAAAAGAGAATTTGCTCGGCGTATTGCTCCGGCGCGCCAATTCCGTAAATGCAACTGACGCTGGCAACTACGATTACATCGCGTCTTCCTTCGATAAGGGCGGTTGTCGCTTTCAAGCGCAAACGGTCGATTTCTTCGTTTATTGAGAAATCTTTTTCAATGTACAAATCTTTTTTTACGACGTAAGCTTCCGGTTGGTAATAATCGTAATAACTGATGAAAAATTCGACGGCGTTGTTCGGAAAAAACGCTTTGAACTCGCTGTAAAGTTGCGCCGCGAGCGTTTTGTTGTGCGAAATCACCAGCGTCGGCTTGTTTACTTGCGCAATTACGTTGGACATCGTGTAAGTTTTACCGCTACCCGTAACGCCGTAAAGGACTTGATGTTTTACGCCTTTTTTTATTCCGTCCACAAGTTCGGCAATTGCGCGCGGTTGGTCGCCAGCCGGTTTATAATTTGATACGAGTTCGAATTTTTCCATAACAAAAGTAAAATTTGAGTCAGTAAATTTACTGAATAATTTTCAAGTAAGATTTTAAACAATGAATTTACGGCTTGGGTTCTATTATTTGCCTTAAATTTTTATTTCGAGAAAGTGCAAAAAAGATTTGTTCGAACCAAAATATTCCTCAATTAAATCAACACTTTTTCGCTGCCCGGGCCAAGCGTAAAGTCGCTTTACTTTTTCCGCTTCGCTCCAAAGATATTCGGAATGTTCGCTTGAAATTTCCGGTTCGAATTCATCTGGAACAATGCAAATAAAAACAGGAATTTGCCAAACGGAATCTGTTTCAGGATGATAAAAGGAATTTACAATTGGTAGCGAGTAAATTTTTTCGGGAACAAAGCCGGTTTCTTCTTTAATTTCGCGCACAGCTGTTTCGAAAGCTTTTTCGCCTTCTTCCACGTGTCCGGTAATAGGTTGCCAAACGCCAGGATATTTTACGTTTTCTGCACGTTTTAAGGCAAGATGTAAAATATTTCCATCTTTAATTTTAATTACGTGCGTTTCAACGAGTCTGAAATTGCTCATTTACAAACAAATTTATTATGCATTTATTGCTTTTGATTACTTATCCAAAGTGAATTTCCAACCGCAGTAAAAATCTTTTACAGGGTCGGGCGGACAAGATATTACTTCCGTTTTAATTCGCGGGTCTATTGTTTTGGCAAAAGTGGAAAATTCGATAATCCCGACCGACTTACACGGGAAAAGCGGCAATCCTTTTCTGTGCCGCGCGCTTTGAACGCGACATTCCAACATCTTGAAAACAAGCGTGTTTTCGTCGAGCCACTCCGTTTGTTGCTTGTTAATTGCCGCGTATAAACGGAATTTAAACGCTTTTTCCAACGCTTTTAATCCGCCGTTTTCAGGAATGTTAAATTCTTTCTTAATTCTTCTCGCTTCAATTTCGGCAAAACGGGCCCAAGATTTCTCGTCCAAATCGATTGCGGTTTTCATATCGTAAGTTTCTTCCGCCGCAAGAAACCAACTGCCGTCGTGCGCAAGCCAATTTTTAGCGTAAACTTCAATTACTTTGAGCAATTCTTCTTTCGTTAAATTTTTGAAATCGTCAATCATTTTCAACACCAGAATTTGTTGGTTAATTGCCTTCTTTTCTCAACGGTAATGTAATTGAAATTTCGGTTCCTTTGCCGACTTCACTTGTAATTTGAATATCGCCGCCGGTTTTTTTGAGTAAATCGATTACTAAATTTATACCGAGACCTGTGCCTTTTTCACCGCTTGTTCCGCTTGTGGATTCGGTTACGCCTGCAAGCATTTGGTCTATTTTTTCTTTTGGTATTCCAACGC
>WGAL01000359.1 GCA_015494845.1 Melioribacteraceae bacterium | reverse complement strand
ATTTCCCTTGATTCTCTAATACCGTAATTTGTATTTTTGTAAAAAATTAGGAGCGGGGAGATGAAGAGGGCAGTTTTACTTGCCTTGTTTTTCATTCCTTTTTTGGCAAAAGCGCAAATCGAACCGGCGGCGAAACAAATTGCGTTGGGAAACTCCACTTACGCAAAAGCAAACGACGTTTTCGCTCTGTTTGTAAATCCGGCCGGACTTTCCCAATTTAATTGGACGGAAGCAGGCGCGTATTATTCGCCTGCGCCTTTCGGCTTAAAAGAACTGAGCAACGGAAGTTTCGCGGCAAAATTTAATCTTTGGAATTTTTCTTTCGCCGCCGGCGCGTCGTTTTACGGGTTCGAATTATATAAGGAAAATTCCGTATCGCTTGCCGTTTCAAAACGCTTGTTTAGGAAATTCTTCCTCGGCGCGACCGCGGTTTACCGCAATCTTTCAATTGAAAAATACGGAAGCGCTTCTGCCGTTTCGTTTAATTTCGGATTCCTTTATTATTTAACAAAATCTTTGCGATTTGCGTTTGTCGCCAACAATCCGTTCCGCGCTTCGTTCAGCGGCGAAGAAAATGAAATTCCGACGGAAATGAAAATCGCCGCAAGTTATGCGCCTTTGACAAATCTCGATTTCAACATTGCGCTTTCGGAGGATTTCCGTTTTCCGCCCGAAGTAAGATGCGGCGTCGAATACGGCGTCGTAAAATACGTTGATTTAAGAGCCGGTTTTGAAAGCGGCGCAAACAGTTACGCGTTCGGAATCGGAATAAAATATTCGCTTTTCGAAATAGACTATGCGGCGTCGGTTCATCAATCTTTGCCTTTAACGCATCAGTTGAATATAATTTTCGCGTTCGAAAATATTGAAAACCGCCGCGAGAAAATTTCAAAATTTTTGTCCTGGAAATGAAAAACAAAGTAGCAATATTTTTCTTTCTCCTAATAAATGTTGCTTTCTCCCAAACGCGCGATTCGCTTTCGGCCGAGCAAGCAATCGAGGAATATCTTAATTCCGTCGCGCAGGAAGGCGTAAGTCCGCAAACGCTCGACTACTTGGAAGATTTGGCGCAAAACAAATTGAATTTGAATACCGCCGGTTTTATTGAACTCGCTCGAATTCCTTTTTTGGATTACAACTCCGCGTCGGCGATTATCGAATACAGAAACCGTCGCGGTAAATTTCATTCGCTTAACGAACTTTACGATTTGGGCATTCCCGTTTCGGTCGTTAGAAAAATCAAACCGTTCCTTAGGCTTAAAGAACGCGAAAATGAAAAGAACGGTTCTTACAAAATAAACGGAAATATTCGCGCGCGAACAATTGCGCATTACGCTACGCTGAACGAAATAAATTTGAACATCGCAAAAACTTATTCGCGATTGATTTTATCGGACAATAACGGATTTTCTTTTAACGCTGTTCTCGAAAGGGACGCGCTGGAGAAAAATTGGAGCGATTTCAAAACGGCAAATTTGAGTTTTAGGTCGAACGGAGTTTTGAGCGAGGCGATTCTCGGCGGTTACGTTTTGCAGTTCGGACAAGGGCTTGCGATTTGGTCGCCGTATTCGTTTTCCAAAACAAGCGATATTAAATCGAGCGTAACAAAGAACGGCAAAGTTTTATTGCCATATAAAAGCACGGATGAAAATTTTTTCTTGAACGGCGTTTCCGCAAAATTGCGCTTCGGCGCGGTTTCGGTTCTTGCGTTTTATTCGGATAAAAAATACGACGCGGTTTTCGACAGCTCCGGCTTTATTTCGATTCCCGAAAGCGGAATACACGTTAGCGACGCGGAATTGCGGAACAGAAATTCTTTGCGCGGCAAAATTTACGGCGGAATTTTGAGTTACGGGAATAAGCGTTTGCAAGCGTCGTTTCTTGCGATGAAGAATATTTTTTCCGCCGATTACTACAATAAATACGTAGAAAAAAACTTCGGGCGCGAGATTAATTATTTTTCGGGCGAAATTAAATTCGGTTTTAAGAATTTATTTTTCGCGTCGGAAGTCGCATACAACGGTTTTGCGTTTGCGCGCTTTCTTTCGGCTCAACTCAAAGCGGCTCGCGCGCTCTATTTTACAATCGCTTACCGCAATTATCCGCCGGAATATTTTTCTTTTTGGGCGCGCGGCTTCGGCGAGTATTCCAAAACAAACAACGAAAAAGGGATTTTCTTCGGCGGAACGTTTTACGCGCCGCTCGGTAAATTTTCCGCTTACTACGATATTTTTTCAACGATTCCATACTCGGATAACGTTTTGTTCGATACGGGCGGAAACGATTTAATGTTAGATTTTGTTTCCGCAAGATTTTTAAATTCAACAGCCGGAATCAGAGTTAAATTCGAACAAAAAGGTAATTACGAAGAGGTTGAAAACAGCGAAACAAAACAACTCGTTACGCGGAAAACATTGCGCTTGCGCGGGAGTTTTGTTACGGAAATTTCCCGCGTTCTCAGAATAAAAACGCAAGTCGATTTTACGAGGTTTACGAGCGCGGATTTTCTTTCGGAAGGATATTCGGTTTCCGAAACGGTTCGATTTAAGAAAAACAATTATTCGCTTGCTTTTTCGTTTTCGTTTTTCGACACCGACGATTATTATTCGCGAATTTATGTTTACGAATACGAT
>WGAL01000358.1 GCA_015494845.1 Melioribacteraceae bacterium | reverse complement strand
GATATTTCCGAAGCGTTTTCGAAGTTGGGAATTGTTTAGAATAGTTCGTAGTCCGCCAAGGCGGATTGGTTCTTAGTTCTTGGTTCTTGGTTCGTAGTTCTTGGTTTCTGGGGAAAAATTCCCCTCTCGTGATTCGCCAAGGCGAAGGGTGGATTTCAACTGAGCGAAGCGAAGTAATCTATCGTGCCGCGCACTGAATAGTTAAACCTTTTTGAATATTTGTTTTTTACTTTACATTCTAACGGATTGCCGCGCTCCGTTTCACTCCGCTCGCAATGACCGAACTTTTCATGTCTTTGCGAGACAATTTGCGGTAGCAAATTGGCGTGGCAATCGGTTGAATATTCAGCTTTTGCTTACTAAACCGACAGTCCGTCTAAGGCGGAGCTTCGTTCCGCTACGCTTCACCTCGCGATGAAGACGGACGCATAAAACCCGCAACTTCTGTATTTTGCTACGCCGTAAAATTTAAATAAATTTCAAAATTCGTAAAAAATTTTTTCGGTAACTATGAACCACAAGAATTTCGGAATCGGAATTGATTTGGGCGGCACGAATATTAAAGCCGGCGCGGTTGATAAATCGGGCAAAATTTTATTCAAAACTTCAATTCCAACGGAAGCCGGTTTGGGCTATAAACACGTAATCGAGCAAATAGTAAAAGCGGCGAAAATCGTTGCGGATAAATCGGGGAAACCGGACGGCGTCGGAACCGGCGCGCCGGGAGTTGTCGATTTCAAAACCGGCGAAGTGAAATCGCCGCCGAATATTCCGGGTTGGGGAAACGTTAATCTGAAAAAAATCTTGGAAAAAGAATTACGCTTCCGCGCGGTTGTGGAAAACGACGCAAACGCCGCGGCAATCGGCGAATACATTTACGGCGCAGGTAAACAAAACGGAACTTTTATTATGGTAACGCTCGGAACCGGCGTCGGCGGGGGAATTTTCTTTAACGGAAAACTTTTCCGCGGCGAAACTGGCGGCGCGGGCGAAATCGGGCATGTCACGATTAACTACAACGGACGCCGCTGCAATTGCGGTTCTTACGGTTGCATTGAGGCGTACGTGGGAAACTCCCGAATTGTCGCCGATACGAAAAAGAAAATTAAGGTTGTAAAAAACACCGCGCTTTTGGATTTGCTCGAAGGCGATTTAAGTAAACTTTCGCCGAAAGTAATTTTTGAAGCAGCAAAAGCGGGCGATGAATTTTCGCGCGACGTAATTGCGCAAATCGGCGAAATGCTCGGCGCGGCTTTGGCTTCGGCGGCGAATTTGTTGGATATTTCCACAATCGTTATCGGCGGCGGCGTTTCCGGATTCGGTAAATTTTTGTTCGAACCGCTTCGCCGTTCCGCAAAAAAACGCGTTCTTGCGCCTTTGCGTCCGCGCTTGAAAATCATTCGCTCAAAACTCGGAAACGCGGCTGGATTAAAAGGCGCCGCGGCTCTCGTTTATTACAAAGAATAATCGCTTGTGAATACAAGGTTGTTTGCAATATTGTTTCTTTTCTTTTCGCTTGCCGTTTACGGTTCGGATTTTACCCAAAACGGCGATTCGACTTTTACCGCAAACGATTCGCTAAAAGTAAATTCCGCACCCGATTCGCTTTCAACAAAACAAGATTCTTCAAGAACCGACGACAACGAACTTGACGCCGTCGTTTATTCTTCGGCGAAAGATTCTTTGATTTTCGACATTCGCGCAAAAAAGATGTTTTTGTACAACGACGGGAAACTCAAATACGAAAAAACAACGCTTACCGCAGGCGAGGTTAAAGTCGATTTCGAGAAAAAAGATTTGTACGCGCGCGGAATAACAGGGAAAGATTCAACAGGAAACGACGCGCTGATTCAAACGCCGGTTCTTACCGACCGCGGCGAAACTTACAGCGGAAAAGAACTCGCTTACAATTTCAAGACGAAGCGCGGAACAATAATTATGGCGGAAAACAAGCAAGGCTACAAAACTTTCCGCGGACAAAAAGTAAGCAAGGTCGCCGAAAATATTTACTTTGTGCGCGACGGAATTTTTACCACGTGCAAGGGGAATCCGCCTGTTACTTACTTCCAAGCGAAAGAAATGAAAATAATCAAAGGCGATAAGATTATCGCCAAATGGATTTGGATGTACATTGGCGGCGTTCCTGTTCCAATTCCGCTTCCGTTTGCCGTTTTCCCGATTGACAAAGGACGGCGTTCCGGAATTGTAATTCCAACATATGGACAAGACGCGCGACGCGGATTTTACTTGCGCGGCGGCGGCTATTACTTTGCGTTGAGCGATTACACAGATTTAACTTTGCTTGGCGATTTGTATTTCAAAGGCGGTTTCGGTTTGCGTTCGCGTTTCCGCTATAAAAAAAGATACAATTTCGCGGGCGAGCTTAATTTGGGTTATTCAAATATGGCGATTGGCGAAGCGGGCGACCCTGACTATGAACGCAGAAAAGATTGGGAAGTCCGCTGGCTACATTCTCAAACTTTTACGCCGAACGCAAAATTGAACGTGAACGTGAAATATTATTCGTCGGATTATCTTCAAAACAATGCGATTGATTACGACAATCTTTACAGACAAAATGTTCTTTCCACCGCAAAGTTCACTTACAGATGGGACGGCGGTTCGAGTTTGAACTTGAATTATTACAGAATGCAAAATCTTAAAAACGGCGATGTTACGGAAAAACTTCCCGAATTAAGTTACAACTTGCCGATAATTTATCCATTCGCGAAAAGCGGTTCGAAGAAAAAATTTTATGAGAAAATCGGAATTCATTACAATGCGCGTTTAAGAAACGAACACACGATTAAGGACGAAGTCCACAAATGGCGGGCGGGCGCGCAACACAACGTTTCGATTAACGCTTCGGGAAAAATCGGGTATTTTAATTTGACGCCGGCGATAACTTACACGGAAAAATGGTACGACAAATACAGAGTAATTGAGAACCGCATTCACGAGGTTACCGACGAATACGGAAACGCGGCGCCGGTGGACAGTTTGGTTGAAAAGGAAGTTCGCGGTTTTGCCGCGGTGCGAACGTTCGACTTCCGCGTATCGACTTCCACGAAATTTTACGGAATAGCGCAATTGAATAAATTCGGCGTCGAGGCGTTCCGCCACACCGTAAATCCGACAATCTCTTACGTTTACAAGCCGGATTTTTCCGGCGAGAAATTCGGATATTACGG
>WGAL01000357.1 GCA_015494845.1 Melioribacteraceae bacterium | reverse complement strand
GCTTGATGGTTTCCATACTCGAAAATTATCAAACGCCGGAAGGAAAGGTTATTGTTCCTTCAGTGTTACAGAAATATACGGGATTTAACGTTATCGGTTAATTGGTTTTTTGTTTGTGGTTCTTGGTGCGTAGTTGAAAAAGATTGTGTTCACCAAAGGCGAATTAAATTAATTGTATAATTTTTAGTTTAGAGTAGAGACGCTCAATTTGAGCGTCTCTACATTAATAAGTAAAAACAAGCATCATTGCGAGGAACGAAGTGATGAAGCAATCTACCAGGAATTTGCTTAAGTGTATCAAACCGACAGATTGCCACATCCCGACTTCGTCGGGATTCGCAATGACGTGATAATGCTATTCTGTTGATGAATTTTTTTTGTGAACTTTGTGATAAAAATTTGTGTTATTTGTGGTTAAGATTTTGAATAGCGTTCCTTGAAATTTTTATTTTGAAATGGGGCAAATAAATCAAAATGTTTTTCAAATTTAATTTCACACATAGGGAGGAAGAATGAGAAAGCCACAACGTTTCATGACGTTACACCGTCACATTCTTGAAGGGGAAAGAAAACACCCTGAAGCAACCGGCGAACTTTCGGCGTTGCTTGCCGACTTGGCGCTTGCCGCAAAAGTAATTTCCCTTGAAGTTAACAAAGCCGGATTGATTGACATTCTCGGATTTACCGGCGACGTTAACGTTCAAGGCGAGCAAGTGAAAAAACTCGACGTTTACGCGCACGAGACCATTGTTTCCGCAATGGACCACGGCGGACACCTTTGCTTAATGGCATCGGAAGAAGAGGAAGATATTATTCACATTCCGAAACATCACCGCATCGGGAAATACGTTTTGCTTTTCGACCCGCTCGACGGTTCGTCGAACATCGACGCGAACGTGAGCATCGGAACGATTTTTTCAATTTTCAAACGGAAATCGCCCGACGGAACGCCCGGAACGATTGAAGACGCGTTACAGAAAGGCGTTGAACAAGTAGCCGCCGGCTACATTGTTTACGGCTCGAGCACTATTTTTGTTTACACAACCGGCGAAGGCGTTCACGCGTTTACGCTTGACCCGGCGGTAGGCGAGTTCTTGCTTTCGCACGAAAATATTCGCATTCCAGAAAAGGCGCATATTTACAGCATCAACGAAGGCAATTACAAATATTGGCATCAAGGACTGAAGAATTACATCAAGCATATTCAAGACGCCGATAATCGCGGCGAAAAACCGTATTCGGCGCGTTATATCGGTTCTATGGTCGCCGACATTCACCGCAATTTGCTTTACGGCGGAATTTTCATTTATCCGGCGGACAAACGCAATCCGAACGGAAAATTACGCTTGCTATACGAATGCAATCCGATGGCGTTTATTGTGGAATCCGCCGGCGGACGCGCTATTGACGGAAAGCGGAGAATACTTGAAATTCAACCCGAGAAATTGCACCAACGCGTTCCGATTTATATCGGTAGCAAGGAGGCGGTTGATATGGTCGAGCGCTTTTTGCAAGAAGCCGAAGAATAAAATGTTAAATTAAAAAATGAGATATTTGTAGGGACAACTCGCGAGTTGTCCCTCGCGCTAAATATACGGCAGATTGCCACATCCCGACTTCGTCGGGATTCGCAATGACTGGTGTTTTTTCTGATAAAAAATTCTTCTTTCCTCACAAAGACGCAATAATCCACTTAACAAAAAACATTATTAGCACACCGAATATATTTCGTATCTTTACGCTCTTTTTTATAAAAAATGAAGTAAATAATGCAAGAAATCAGAAACGTATCGATTATAGCGCACGTTGACCACGGCAAAACAACGCTTGTTGACCAAATATTGAAGCAAAGCAAAGTTTTCCGCAAAAATCAGATTGTAAGAGAAAGAATTTTGGATTCGGACGACCTTGAAAGGGAACGCGGAATTACAATTTTTTCGAAAAACATTTCGGTTAATTACAAAGGCGTAAAGATTAATCTCATTGACACACCTGGTCACTCTGATTTCGGCGGGGAAGTGGAGCGCGTTCTTAAAATGTCCGACGGCGTTTTGCTGCTTGTTGATTCCTTTGAAGGGCCAATGCCGCAAACACGTTTTGTGTTGAAAAAAGCGCTGGATTTAAATTTGGTTCCGGTTGTGGTAATTAATAAAATTGACAGAACGGATAACCGTCCGGAAGAAGTTCTCGATGAAATTTACGATTTGTTTATCGATTTGGACGCTTCGGACGAGCAACTCGATTTTCCGGTTGTTTACGCAAGCGGCAGAAACGGTTGGGCGGTTCTCGATTTAAACGACGAACCGCGCGATTTGTC
>WGAL01000356.1 GCA_015494845.1 Melioribacteraceae bacterium | reverse complement strand
CAACTTAACTCTGCAAGCAAAACCTTTCGCTATGGGCGTTAGAATTGAACATCCGCAACAACTAATCGATTCCATTCAGTATAAAATAAAAACGCGTCCTTTAACTTTGCCCGCGGCAAGTTATTCGCTTACAAACAATTTTGCCGGACGCGGAATTTATTCCTTTTGTATGTGTCCTGGCGGAATAATTATTCCCGCTTCCACGCGCTCCGACGAGCTTGTATTAAATGGGATGTCGGTTTCGAAAAGGAATTCGCCTTTTGCAAATTCCGGACTTGTAGTTAGCGTAAAAGAGGAAGATTGGCAAAAGTATTCGGATTACGGATTTTTCGCCGCGTTGGAATTTCAGAAAGAAGTTGAGCGCGCGGCCTATTTTTACGGCGGCGGCAAGCAAGTAGCTCCAGCGCAGCGAGTAACGGATTTCGTTAACGGAAAAATTTCGAGTAGTTTGCCTTCGACTTCCTATAAACCTGGAATTATTTCAGCTCCGTTGCATAATATTTTACCGCAATCGATTGTAGAAGGTTTAAAAAAATCCTTGCCGCTTTTTGGAAAGAAAATGCGAGGTTTTTACACAGAAGAAGCAATTATGTTAGCTCCGGAAAGCAGAACAAGCTCTCCGGTGAAAGTTCCGAGAGATCCAGAAACGTTGCAACATATTGATTGCGAGAATTTATTTCCTACTGGAGAAGGCGCAGGTTACGCAGGCGGAATAATTTCCGCGGCAATGGACGGAGAGAAAGTAGCTGAAGCGGCGGCTTCTTTAATTAAGAATTAAGAATTAAAAATGAATTTGAGAGCGCCAACGTGGTAAATTACGATTTAAATTTCTTCAAAAGATGTTCGAGTTCGAGCGTAATTGAATATCTGTTTAGTAATTTTTCAATTTCCGGGAGAGCCGATTCAGCCGCTTTTTCGCCTTCCTTAATTATTTTTTTTGCCTGTTTGAAATCCGCCCAGTCCAAATGATGAATATCCGGCGAAATTATTAAATCCGCATATTGCAATCTTTCTTTCGACAAATGATAAGAAGTAATATCTTCGGTTCTGTAAAGAATTTCAAGCACGTTTTGCGGAATACTTGCCGCCTTTAATTCGCGCGAAACATCGACCGCAATTACTCTATCCGCGCCGAGTTCGCGCACTTTGCCTGCCGGCACGCTTTCGCTTGCACTTCCGTCAACAAAATACATTTTATCAAATCGAACCGGCGGAAAAATTCCTGGAATTGCGGAACTTGCTTTTACGGCGGTTCGTAAATTCCCTTTTGTAATATTAAATTCGTAGCCGGAAATCAAATCCGTTGCGATTACGGAAAACTTTGGCGAAAGAGTTTCTATCTTAGCGTCGGGAACAAAGCCGAACAATTTTTCCGCATTTTCCTCGCTAATTAAAGAAAGTTGCTGGAGAGAACGGACAACTTGTAAACGGAATTTCATTTCATGAACAAAGGAATCCCAAAATGACGAATTTTTCTTTTCGTCATCAACAGGTATTCCGAGTTCTTCCAAATCAGTTTCTCTTAAAAGATTAAAAACGATTTCCTCTACTTTCTCAGCGCTTCCGTAATAAACATAAAGCGCACCGATTACCGAACCCATACTACATCCGGTAATTGCGTGAATTTCAATTTTTTCTCTTTCCAATACTTTGAGAACGCCGATGTGCGCAAGTCCGCGCGCGCCGCCCCCGCCGAGGGCAAGTCCTAATTCCGCCATTTATTTGTTATCCGTTTTAGTTGTTTTTTTAGTTTCTTTAATTGTATTACTTTTTGTTTCCGTTTTTTCGGACTTGCTTTCTTCGGTTTTCTTGTTTGTATTCGAGCCTTTTGACGAAGAGTTATTTTTGTAGTCCGTTATATAAAAACCGGAACCCTTAAAAATCAAACCGGCTCCGGTTCCGATGAGTTTTTTTACTTCGCCGCCGCATTGCGGACAAACCTTAATCGGTTCGTCGCTCATTTTTTGAAACGCTTCAAATCGGTATCCGCAGCTTAAGCATTTGTACTCGTACGTCGGCATAGTTTCTTCTCCTAAATTAATCCAAACAAAGCGATTAAAAATTTATCGGTTCTGTTTTGTTCCTATTTTTTATGAATAGCGTTATAAATTGCGGAATAATCGGAATCGGCTTCTCCGATTCGTAAGGCGTCGCGCAGAATGTATTTCAGCGCATCCAAAATTTCCGTGTCGATATGTTTTTCGGCAAAATCTTCGTAAATGAGGTTCACGTCCTTCAACAAATTTTTAACAGGGAAATTTGGATTCGAAAAATCTCTTTTCAGCATTCGCGGAAGTTTTTTATCGAACGACGGCGCGTAAAGCGAACTTTTTCGTAAAACTTCCATAAATTTTTCTACGTCCACGCCGCTTTCAATTACAAATCCGAGCGACATTGAAAAAGCAGCAGTTAGCGTTGCGATAAGTTGATTAAAGGCTAATTTTGCCGCGGATGCTTTGCCAATTACGCCGAAGTATTCCACGTTTTTACCGAATACTTCGTACACCGGCTTGAATTTCTCAAACTGTTCTTTCGTTCCGCCGAAAAGCGTTATCAAAGTTTTATTTTTCACGTTTGGAATGCTTCCGAGTACCGGCGCTTCGGCGTACTCGCCGTTTTTTTCTTCAATTAATTTTTTCAGTTCGATATTTTCTTCTACTTTAATTGTACCTGATTGAATAACCGTTTTTCCTGTAAAATCATTTTTTTCCGGTTTTAGAACATTTAAATTTGCATCGAACGTGGAAAGCATTGTAATAATAACTTCCGAGTTTACGATAACTTCTTCCGGTGAATCGAAAATTACTCCGCCTTTTTCTGAAAGCGGTTCTGCTTTTGAGCGAGTTCTGTTGTAAATATTTAAATGATATCCGGCTTCCAGTAAACTTTCAGCCATCGGATATCCCAATAATCCTGTTCCGATAAATCCTATTTTTCGCATAACTTTTCTTATTTTTCTTAAAATATTTAATTTTTTTTTCGATAATATAAGATACAAAAAAGTTTTTGTTTTAATAAAACGAGGTGGTTATGAAAAAGTTCATACCTTTTTTAATGTTTATCTTTCTGTTTTTCGTCTCAAATTTGAACGCACAAGATACAACTTATTCTAATTTAGGCGATGTGGCGGAATTTAACGTTTTTGTAATCGGCTCTGCTGATTTTTCCTCGTCCGATATTCAAGGACGCGCCGCGATTGGCGGTAACGCTCATTTTACCAATTTTTCCATTGGCGACCAAATTCCTAATTCAAGTGGCGCAGTTGATATTTTGGTTGTCGGCGATTCGCTTTGGTATAATGGCGGGCGCGTTTACAGCGGAAACGTGGTTTACGGTGAATTTGCCGACGTTAGTGATAATTTAATTTTAGATGGAGAAGGAACTGTTTATCAAGGGTCACCAGTTGATTTTTCTACTATGGGGTTGCAAGTTGCGGATATTTCTTTACAATGGGGCGCGCTTGTGTCAAACGGAAGTGTTTCAACGGAGAACGGCGCGCTTGTTCTGAGCGGCTCAAATCCATCGTTAAACATTTTTACTGTGCAAGGCGACGAACTTTCTTCAGCAAACGGAATAACTGTTAACGCGCCTGAAGGTTCTACGGTTCTTGTAAATATAAACGGAAGCATAATTAATTGGGACGGCGATAACGATTTATTTGGTGTTAATCAAACTCACGTTGTTTACAATTTTTACGAAGCCGATACGCTTACTCTTTCAGGAATTGCGGTAAAAGGCAGCATTCTTGCTCCGTTTGCGTTTATTGATTTTGTAAGCGGACAAGCTAACGGAAACATCATTGCACATGATATTCAAGGCGAGGGACAAATAAATTACAGCTGGTTCCAAGGTAATATTGAATACGACCATTCCGATTTAACTAGCGGATGTTACGTTACAATGCGCAATATTCTTAAAGGCTACACAGTCAGATTATCGGAACCGTTTTTCGGACATACAAGATATTGGGCAGGCACTTTGCTTGGCGAAGTAAATTCCCACAGTACTTCATTTTATTGTATAGATATTTCTCATTATCTGAAATGGAATCAACCTTATCAATACGACGGAAAAATTACAGGCTCAATTGCTTACATTCTTAGAAATTATTATCCTTTCGTTCCGTTTACAGGAACAAATGGACAACTTCATCGCGTAAGAAAAGAAGCTGCCGCAGTGCAAATAGCAATTTGGCATTTTTCCGATGGTTTTGACCCTAATTTAATTACCAACAGCAACGCAATAAAAAACCGCGCGCTGGAAATAATCGATGCGGCAACCGACCAAAATCCGCCTGTTTTGCATACTTTTGAAGTTACACCTGCAAGTCAGGTTATCAATAGCGGACAAACTGCAATGTTAAAAGTCGTTGCAAAAGATTCCGACGGAAATCCGATGGAAGGCGTGGAAGTCGAAATTACATCGACAGCAGGAACTGTTGAACCGAGCGAAGGAACAACAGACGCAAACGGCGAATTTGTTTTTGCGGTTCACTATGATGAAA
>WGAL01000355.1 GCA_015494845.1 Melioribacteraceae bacterium | reverse complement strand
CCCCAAAACGGGAAAATTTGGTCGTAATTTTTCAGCAAACTGTCTTTTTCCGCTGGAGTTAACGCGAAATCAGGATTTTGTGCATTAACTACCGTTACAAATAAAAAGAGAAACGGTATTAATAATAATTTTTTCATTGTTTATTACTCCTTAGATTTATGTTTAGAAAAATTCTTCTGAATCGCCGGTAAAATTATATCGTCCCAAACGCTCCACGCTCTTTCTTTTCGCTTATATTCGTGTCCGAGAATCCACTGTTCGTATGCGCGGTTGATTGTTCCGTCGTTCGTGCGGAATTCAATCCAGTTGTCGATATAATTTTTCCAAACATTACTTTTTGCCAACGGAAATACAAGCGGGTTCTTTATGTGATAAGGAAGTGGGTTTACAACTTTATAATCCGGATGGAAAATCGTTAAAATGCTTGCGCGTTCCGCGCTTGTTAAATATGCGTCATATTTTGAGGTGTCGCCTTCAGCAACAAAAAACTCGTCCAAACTTTTTATCGGATACAATTTAACGTTGCCGAAAAACGAAGCGTATTCTTCGGCAACTTCCTCGCGTTCGAAATAACAAATCGAAAAACTGTCTAACTTCGCGGCGCTTTCGAACGTGTTTAAATCGTCGTTTTCTTTTTTTGTAATCAGCGCTAGAGAAATTGTGAGATAAGGTTTAGATAAAGGAATCTTCTGCGCGTATTTTGTGGAAAGAAAAATATCTGACATTACAATATCATAATAATCCGAGCTTAAACCGGAAATAAGTTGTCCTCTTTTAATCGGCACAAATTCAATTGCGACTTCCAAATCTTTTGCAAGACGATGAGCCAAATCAATTCCGAGTCCGACGAGTTGGGAATCGGAATTGAAAAAAGTAAATGGAATGGCATCTTCGTAAAAACCGATTCTAATTTTACCGCGTCTTTTTATTCTTCCCAAAATATTTTCTCCGCGCCATCTTACCGTGGGATTAGGCGCACCTTTCTTCAAAATTTTGTAGGGTTGAACCGGATTAATCAACTTAAAACGATTCAATATATCAACGTTGCTCGGGATTTTCTCCATATTTTTAGTTAAGAGCCAATTCAAGCCGACAATCGAAACAAAAAACGCAACAAAAACAACAACGGATGCATTAATCAATTTTTTCTTTTTCAATTTTAACAATCCGCGACTTGCCGAAACGCTCAACAGCGTAAGCGTAATAAGATGAAACGCTCCGAGAACAACGCGAATTCTATCGGTGATTACCGTTGAAACCATAAAGAGGTTAATCGTTTCTTTTGGAATATCAAGAACGTCAAGAGTAAAAGGCAAGCCGGTAATTGGCGCAACAAAACTGCTTAATAACGTGGAACTCAGAAATAGCGGATAATCCGAAAAATTCAACGAATGCCCGGTGTACCAAGCGGCGAAAGGCACAAATACAAAAATCATAAACGTTCCGAGATTCGGAAACGGATAAGCCAACGGCATAAGAATATCAACTTCGGAACGCGCTTCGTCCGTTGCGCGGCTATCTGTAGAAACAATATTTTTAATATCTTCAATTAATTGAGGAAAAACAACAATGATTTTGCCGGTTGCAAAAATCGTAATTAAAGTAGAACGCGTAAATTTGAAAACCGTTTTGGGTGAATACGGCGTAAATATTGAAATAACGTAAGGCAAGACAATAAACGTTAATAAAATTACAGCAAAGAAATAAACAAGCAAATATCCCTGCAAGCGGTTCAAATCAGGCCAACTCAATTTGCTTACTATTCCGCCTGCAATGCCGAACACGCCGAGCGGCGTAATCTTAACAATCATTTTGTTTACTTGATTTAAGGCGGTATTCATTATATCGAGCGGTTGTAAAAGAATTTCCTTGTTAGGCAACTTCATCAATCCCAAGCCGAGAAAAATACTGAACAAAACAACGGCAGGAACAACGTTGTTGCTCATCGACGCAAACGGATTTGAAGGAATGTAAAGTTTCACAAAATCGAAATGAACCGAGTTCTGGACAAAATCGCTGCTGTAAAAACTGCCGCTTCCCCATTCCGGGAAAGCAAGCGGAAGCACAAACAAACCGACCAAGCCGATTCCAAGTAGCATTCCCAGAAAAATAAGCGCATATTTGATTAGCCGCTTTGCTTCGTCAATTTTTAATCTGCCGATATTCACAATTAGCGAAATCATAATGTAAGGCAGAACCGTCATTTGCAACAAGCCGATAAAAACATCGCCGACAATCGAGAGCCAGCCGACATGCTCACCGAAAAACAAGCCGACAAGAATCCCGGCAAAAACGCCTATTAAAACTTTTGTTGATAAAGATAATTTTTTCATTTCATAAATAG
>WGAL01000354.1 GCA_015494845.1 Melioribacteraceae bacterium | reverse complement strand
GAACGCGACACTCTGCGCCTGCTTTGGATTTTGATTATTTTCGGCGTCGCAACTGCGTTTTTCTATCTCGGCAAAATAAAGCGCGACGTTATGTGGCTTCTCGTTTTTGCGCTCGCCGTTTTTGAAATTTACGGAATATCTTACCGCGCTTATTCGCAAATTAAAACCGATAATCCCGATTTGCTCGAAAAAACCGAGTTCCGCCAAACGCCGATTACGAAGGTTCTTACAAGCGACGACAAACTTTCGCGCGCAATTGTTTTGGGGCGCGATTTCACGAGCAATCACTACGCTTATTTTTATCCGCTGATTACTGGTTACAGCGCAATAAAATTGCAAGCGATTCAAGATTTGTTCGACCACGCGCTTTTCGGAGCGCCGACGCCAAGCGGCGTAAATTGGAATTTGGTAAGCGCGTTAAGCGGAAAATACGTAATCGTAAATTCGCCGGTAAGCGAACCGTTTTTGAAACGGCTTGCCGAAGATAATTCGAGAAAGGAAATTCTTTATCTGAACACGAACGCCGCGCCGAAAGCGTATTTCATAAAAAATCTTGTTCACAAAAACTCGCCGGAGGATGTCGTTTTGGCGATGAACAAACCGGATTTCAATTATTCAACCTCTTTTACTACGGCGAATATTGGTTCTGACACGCTTAAATTTACGGCGGAAGGAAAAATAAAAATAACAAAATACGAACCGAACACGCTGGAAATTTCGACCGATGCGCCTTCGCGTCAATTTCTCGCGATTGCGGAAATGTATTACCCCGTGGGCTGGAACGTTGAAATTGACGGAAAGCCGGAAAAACTTTACCGGATAAATCACGTAATGCGCGGAGTTTTCGTTTCGCAAGGCAAACACAAAATAGTTTTGGAATTTGCACCAAGCAGTTACTACGCAAGCGTAACGGCGGTTTGGATTGGCAATTTGATTATGCTTGCGTTGATACTCATTTTCGGCTATTTCGATTTTGTTAAGAAAGAAAAAATTCATTTGAGGAAACGGAACGATTAAACCGGCAAGCGACATCGACAAGGTTTACGCGGATTCGCTCGATTTCGTAAAACGGCATTACGAAAATTTCCCTGTCGTTTCTTTTTTTACGCCGGCGCATTTGAAAAACGACATTGCCGTAATTTACCGCTTTGCAAGAACAGCGGACGACATTGCGGATAATTTCAATATTCCGCGTGAGCAAAAATTAAGCGAACTCAAAAAATTTAAAGTCGATTTCGTAAAAAGTTTAACCGGCTATTACGAATCCGATTTTTGGGAAGCGCTGCACCGCACGATTATTAACCGGAAATTATCGTCAAAACATTTTTTCGATTTGCTCGAAGCGTTTGAATCGGACGCACGTGGAAACAACTTCGAAACGTTTCCGGACATTCTGAATTATTGCGAAAAATCCGCAAATCCGGTAGGAAGAATAATTCTTGAACTTTACGACATTTGTGATAACGTTTCCATTCGCTTTTCCGATAAAATTTGCACTGGATTGCAACTTGCCAATTTTTATCAAGACGTTTCAATCGACGCGCCGCAAGGCAGAATTTATTTTCCAAATGATGAATTGAAAAAATTCGGCGTAAAAAAGTCGGCTCTCACATCGCTAAATTTCACGGAAAACTTTGCTCGGCTTTTGGAATTTTCTGTCAATCGCGTAAAGCAAATGTTTGCCGAAGGGAAAAATCTAATTAAAAGACTTCCTCCTGGTTTGGATAATCAAATTATGTGGACGGTTCTTGCCGGCGAAGAAATTCTTGCGAAAATTGAGAAACAAAATTACAACGTATTTCTCAACCGCCCGAAAATAAAGGCGTTCGATGTAATTAAAATTCTGCTTGCCGCTCCTTTCCGCAAAAAGCAAATTAATTACGAGTGGAAGTTTTTGGGAGAATAAAAACTCAAAATTATGTGAAACCAATAAACCTTGAAATTACGCCAGGGCAGATTATTCTTTGAAGGTAAATTTATGCTCAAAAAGTTAATGGACAAAAAACAAAGATTTAAAATATCTCCTTGCAAAAGCGAAGTTTAAAAAATATTTTCACGAGATAATTTTGAAACAAATAGGGAAATAATATGGCTGAAAAATTAGTGGAATGCGTTCCGAATTTTTCGGAAGGAAGAAATCCGGAAGTAATCAAACAAATTACGGATGAAATCGAAAAAGTAAAAGGCGTTAAACTTCTTGACGTTGACCCTGGTTACGATATGAACCGCACGGTTGTAACTTTTATCGGCGAACCTGAAGCGGTTGGCGAAGCGGCTTTTCGCGCAATCAAAAAGGCAAGCGAATTAATCGATATGAGTACGCACACCGGCTCGCACCCGAGAATGGGCGCAACCGACGTTTGTCCGTTTGTTCCGGTAAGCGGGGTAACGGAAGAAGAAGCGATTGAGCTTGCCAAAAGCGTCGCGAAGCGCGTAGGCGAAGAACTTAAAATTCCGGTTTACCTTTACGAAAAGGCGGCTCAAAGCGAAGAACGCAGAAATCTTGCGGTTATTCGCGCAGGCGAATACGAAGCGTTGCCGGAAAAACTCAAAGACCCGAAATGGAAACCGGATTTCGGTCCGGCGGAATTTAACGTGAAAGCAGGCGCAACGGTAATCGGCGTTCGCGAATTTTTAATTGCTTACAATATTTCGCTAAACACGCGAGAGAAAAAATACGCGTCGGACATCGCTTTTGAACTGCGCGAAAAAGGGCGTTCCGCGCGCCGTCCAGCAGGAAAACCTTACTATTTCAAAGGCGGAAAAATCATTAAATATCAGGAAGGGAAATATCCGTGCGGAAGTTGCGATTTCGACGGAAAAACAATTCAAGAAACGATTGAGCATTGCAAAACCGAACACGGTTACGATTTGGTTGAACTCTTAAAATTAAACAACATCGACCCAGAACATCCGGAAGGGAAACCGGTTAAGAAGCCTGGAATGTTCAAAAACGTTAAGGCAATCGGTTGGATGGTTGACGATTACGACCGCGCGCAAATTTCGATTAATCTTACCAATTACAAAGTAACCTCAATGCACCACGTACTTGAAGCGGCGCGAAAACTTGCCGCAGAGCGCGGACTCGTGGTTACAGGAAGCGAGATTGTCGGAATGGTTCCCTTTGATGCGCTTTTAGAAAGCGGGAAATTTTATTTGGAAAAACAAGGGCGCTCACGTGGAATTCCTGTTAAGGATATTCTCGAAACGGCGGTGCAGTCGCTCGGTTTGCGCGACGTTTCCGATTTCAAAATTGAAGAACGCGTTTTGGGATTGCCGAAAAATTCCGATGACGCGCTTGTGGAAATGAAAGTTTCGGATTTTACAGACGAGGTTTCGCGCGAATCTCCGGCTCCGGGCGGCGGTTCAATTGCCGCACTTGCAGGAGCTTTGGGCGCGTCTCTCGTTTCAATGGTCAGCAATCTTACGGCGTTTAAGCGCGGTTCCGAAAACGTTGATGAAATACTAAATAACGCCGCCGAAAAAGCGCAGAAAATCAAAGACGAATTGATTCACGCCGTGGATGCAGACACAAACGCGTTTAACGATTATATGGAAGCGCGGCGCTTACCAGCGAAGACGGAAGAGGAAAAAGCGAAACGCGAAAAGGCAATGCTGGAAGGATTAAAACGCGCCGTTCAAGTTCCTTTGAGAACCGCGGAATTAAGTCTTGAAGCGTTAAAACTCGCCGCGGAAGTAGTTAATTACGGTAACCCGAATTCGATTACCGACGTAGGCGTTGGCGCGCAAATTGCACACACAGGCATAATTGGCGGAATTTACAATGTTCTAATCAATTTGAAAGATATTGACGACGAAGAATTTAACGCGGAAATGCGCGAACGTTGCCGAGCGTTGAGAACCGACGCAGATAAGCTTGTAATGGCTGTCGAACTAAGCGTAAATGCAAAATTAAATCAATAATTAATTTACACCGAAAGTATCGGTAGGGACAACTCGCGAGTTGTCCCTACAAATTTTAGTTTTGAAATCACGCAAATGAAATCCGTAATACTAATTTTTCTCGACGGCGTCGGTATTGGTAAAGCAAACGAAACGGAAAATCCGTTCTTTCGCGAGGAATTTAATTTTACTCGAAAACTGTTCGGCTCAGTTCCGCATTTGAAAAACCGTTTCTTGAAGAATGACGACGGCGTTTGCGTTTTTCCTGCCAACGCAACGTTTAACGCGCCTGGCTTGCCTCAAAGCGGAACCGGACAAACGGCAATACTTTGCGGAATTGACGCGGTAAAAATTGCAGGGAAACATTTCGGACCTTTTCCGCATTCGTCGTTAAACGAAGTTCTAAAAGAGAAAAATATTTACACCGAATTACGCAAACTCGGACTATCAT
>WGAL01000353.1 GCA_015494845.1 Melioribacteraceae bacterium | reverse complement strand
CGATGGTTCCGTTAATTCGCTACGCGAACGTAAACGGCGTTCCGGTAATGGAAATGCTCGAAAGAAAATACCAAGACAAAGCAAAAGCGAAAGAGGTAATGGACGCAATGATTGAAAGAACCCGCAAAGCCGGCGGCGAAATCGTCGCGCTTCTCAAAACCGGTTCCGCGTTCTTCTCGCCCGCATCCGCCGCAATCGCAATGGCAAAATCGATTTTGCTTGACGAAAAACGCTTGTTGCCGTGTAGCGTTTACCTCAAAGGCGAATTCGGCGTTGACGGCTACTACGTCGGCGTTCCCGCGGTTTTGGGCGAAAACGGCGTTGAAAGAGTCGTAGAACTTTCGCTTAACGAAGAAGAGCAAGCGGCGTTTAACAATTCGGTTGAAGCGGTTAAAAATTCTGTCGCAAATCTCGAAAAATTAGGCTTCTAAAATTTCATTCCGGGGAGAGCGGGTTTCCGTTCTCCCTTTTTCTTTTCCCAACCTTAACAAAATTAAAATCCGATGAAAGAACAAAAGAAAGTTTTAATTACTAGAAAAATTCCCGAACCGGCAAAATCTATGCTTGAAAAAGCGGGCTTCAAAGTTGTAATCGGTTCGCAAAAACGTTCGCTTGCAAAAGAAGAACTAATCAAAAAAGCGAAGTCCTCAGACGCAATAATTTCAATGCTGAGCGACAAATTCGACGCGGAAGCAATTGAAAAATTAGACAGATGTAAAATCATTGCGAACTATGCGGTTGGATATAACAACATCGACGTTGAGTTTGCAAATTCGCGTGGAATTACCGTAACAAACACGCCGGATATTTTAACCGACGCAACCGCGGATATCGCTTTCGGTTTGGCTATTGCCGCCGCGAGAAATTTTATCGCAGGGGACGAACTCGTTAGAGCCGGAAAATTCAACGGTTGGGAACCGGAATTATTGCTCGGAAAAGATTTTAAGAACAAAGTGTTCGGTATTGTCGGCGCGGGTAGAATCGGACAAGCGACGGCAAAGCGCGCAAAAGCGTTCGGATGCAAGATTGTTTATTTTTCGAGAACGCGAAAACCGGATTTCGAAAAAGAAACCAGGGCGAAAAAAGTTTCGTTAAACCGCTTGCTAAAAATTTCCGATTTTATTTCGCTTCACGTGCCGCTTACCGATAAAACTTCCCATTTGCTTAATTCCGAGAATATGGCAAATATAAAAAAAGGCGCGGTAATTATTAACACGGCTCGCGGGGAAATAATTGACGAAAAAGTTTTAATTAAGATGTTAAAAAACGGCGATATTTTCGCCGCCGGACTTGACGTTTACGAAAACGAACCGAACGTAAAAAAGGAATTTTTGAAAATGAAAAACGTAGTGCTTTTGCCTCACCTCGGAAGCGGAACGTTTGAAACGCGTTCCGAAATGGCAAAACTTGCGGCGAAAAACGTAATAAACGTTCTGAACGGAAAAAAGCCGGTAACGCCGGTTCGATAAAGATAAGAAAATTATAAAAACACCGGAGATAAAATGAATTTTACCGCAATCGATTATGTGATTTTTGTTTTATACATTCTTTCGATAATTTTTCTCGGCTTGTTTGTTTCGCGCAACAAAAAAGGCGAAAAGAAAAACACGCAAGATTATTTTTTGGCGAGCAAAGCGTTGCCGTGGTGGGCAATCGGTTCGTCGCTTATCGCGGCGAATATTTCCGCCGAGCAATTTATCGGAATGTCCGGCTCCGGTTTTGCAATCGGTTTGGCAATTGCGTCTTACGAATGGATGGCGGCGGTTACGCTTTTGATTGTGGGAAAATTCTTTCTCCCGATTTTCATAGATAAAGGGCTTTACACAATTCCGGAATTTATCGAAAAAAGATTTGGCGTGGAACTTAAAACAATTCTTGCTGTGTTCTGGATTGCGTTGTTTATTTTCGTCAATCTCACTTCGGTTCTGTTTTTGGGCGGAAAAGCAATCGACACAATTATCGGCGCGGGCGACGGTTCGATGATTTTCAGCGCGATTCTTGTTCTTGCGTTTATTGCCGCGGCTTACTCGCTTTACGGCGGACTTTCGGCTGTCGCTTGGACAGACGTAATGCAAGTTGCGCTTTTAATTCTCGGCGGATTAATCACCTCGTTTATTGCGCTAAACAGCGTAACGCCTGAAGGCGGCGTAATTAACGGCTTTGAACACATATT
>WGAL01000352.1 GCA_015494845.1 Melioribacteraceae bacterium | reverse complement strand
TATTAGAACCGTTTTTAATTCTCGTAGTCTGGAGCATTATCATCGCCGTGGGCGTTTATCCGCTTTTCGAAAAATTATCGAACAAACTCGGCGGAAGGGAAAAATTGGCGTCGGTTTTGCTTGTATTAATTGCGCTTTCGCTAATTATTATTCCGTCCGTTTTGCTTCTTGATTCCACGATAAGCAACATAAAAACTCTGCAAACGGAATTCCAATCCGGCGCAATTCAAATTCCGCCGCCGGACAAAAGCGTTGCGGAATGGCCTTTAATAGGCGAATCTGTTTATGAAATTTGGAAAAGCTCCGCTGAAAATCTAGAAACGACAATCGTAAAATATGCCCCGCAAATTAAAGAATACGTCCCGAAATTGCTTAATTCCATTGCCGGAATTGGCGGAGCGATTTTTTTGACAATATTTTCGATAATCATTGCAGGCGCGCTTCTTTTACAAGCGAAGGCGGCTCAAAAAACTACAAGCAGAATTTTCAATTTATTGATTGGAAAAGACGGCGAAGAAATAACCGAGCTTTCCAAATTAACAATCAGAAGCGTGGTGCAGGGAATTTTAGGCATAGCAATAATTCAATCGGTCGCATCCGGCGTTATTTTGCTGATTTTCGGAATACCGATGCCTGGTTTGTGGGCGTTGATTGTAATGTTCCTCGCAATAATTCAACTACCGCCGATGTTGGTCTTGCTTCCGATTGCAATTTACGGCTTTAGCGTTTTGGGAACGACATCCGCCGTAATTTTGCTTATTCTTTTGATTATCGTAAGCGCGTCGGATACTTTCCTGAAACCGCTGTTTCTCGGAAGAGGTGTAGATGTTCCGATGCTCGTGATTTTACTCGGAGCAATCGGCGGAATGATTGCATTCGGCATTTTGGGCTTGTTCATAGGCGCGGTAATTTTGGCAATTGCCTACAAAGTATTTCAAGCGCTACTCGACGAACACGTTTGGATAAGATAAAAGCAAAGTATGAATTTATTTCTACGAGTATGAAACGCAAATTCGCTGCAATGAATGCGTTCCTTATTTTTTGAAAAACAAAATCACTCTTCCACTTTGAGATAAGCGGATTTTATAAATTGGCGTTTTTCGTCGAACACCTCGACTTTGTATAATCCTTTTTCGGGAAAATAATATTTGAAGAAAATATAATCCCACATCGGCAAAATTGCATATTCTTTCGAGTCGATTAATTCCCAGCGGTTAGCCCAATCGTTATATTTGTAAAAATCGGCGTAAATTATCGGCGTATTCAACGAATCAGGATGTTTCAAATAAACGCAAACCGAATCCGGCTTTTTTGAAAGATGTTTAACTTTCATTTCGCGGAACGGCTTGCCGCCAATAACCCACTCGGAAAATGTCATTCTAACATTTCTGTAATACGGAGCACTAACCTTTTTCGTATCGATAAATTTCGGCGCTTTTACTTTTATTCGCAAAATGCCTGAAGCCAAAACGCGATTTCGCGCATCGGTAACGTAAATTTTATACTTGCCTGCTTCGGTAAATTTCTCGCGGTGAACGAACCAACGCTTCTCAGGCGAAATTACGGCGGAAAGCGTGTTATAAGGTTTGTATTTCCTTCCGTCGAATTTATCGATGTAAAGATAAACCATATCGCCCTTTATTTTTGCGTCTTCGGCGTTGAATAGAATAAAAATCGATTTGCCGGTCGGCGGAATTACCCAACTGTTTTTTGCGTTAATAGCCTTCCCGCTTGTCGTGTAACTTTGAGCGAAATAAATACTTTGCGCAAAACTGACTGAATTAAACGCCGCAATAATTAGAGCGACCGTGAAAACAAATTTTATTTTCAAATACGGTAATTTGTTTTTCATTTCAAACCTGCCTTTATTTTTTCCAAAAACTTTTGGAAAAGATAACCAAAATTGTAAAAAGTTCAAGTCTTCCCACAAGCATTAAAAAGGAAAGAATCCATTTGCCTGCCGTCGGAACGTTTGCGAAATTCAGGCTTGGTCCGACTGTTCCGATACCTGGACCGACGTTGCCCAAAGTAGTAGCCGCCGCACCGATTGCGCTAATAAAATCCATTCCCAGCAAAGAAAGAATCAACATTCCTGCAAGAAAAATCGCAATGTACCAAAAACTGAACGCCATAATGTTCGCTAAAACTTCGTTGCTTACAATTTTTTTATTAAAGCGAACCGGAATTACCGCGCGCGGATGCAGCAATCTTTTTAATTCGTTCAAACTGTTTTTAATCAACAATTGGTGGCGAACCATTTTAATAGCGCCTCCGGTTGAACCGGCGCATCCGCCGGCGAAAAGCAAAATAAAGAAAACAATTTGGTAAAACGCGCCCCAAGTTTCGTAATCCGAAGTTACGTAGCCGGTTGTCGTAACGATTGAAACCGTTTGAAAAAGCGAATCGCGAAACGATTTTTCAACATTGCCGTAGCCGTGAAGGAACAAATCCACGGCTATAACAATCGAAACGCCGAGAACAAAAAAGAGATAGAATTTAAATTCGTCGTTTCCCGTAAGTTTTTTCCACGCGCCGCGAAGCCAATAGTAGTGCAACGAAAAATTCATTCCAGCCACAAACATAAAAAAGATAATTACGTAATGAATAAACGGCGAATCCCAAGCGGCAATGCTCGCTTGCTTTGTTGAAAAACCGCCTGTCGCCATTGTCGTAAACGAATGCGTAAGCGCGTCGAACAAGTTCATTCCGCCCGTAATTAAAAGAGCCGTTTCGGCGAGCGTAAGCAAAAGGTAAATTCCCCACAAGCGTTTTGCGGTTTCGCGAATGCGCGGATGAATTTTATCTTTCGTCGGGCCTGGAACTTCCGCCACAAAAAGTTGCATCCCGCCGATGCCGAGAATCGGAAGGATTGCGAGCGAAAGAACGATTATTCCCATTCCGCCGAGCCATTGCGTAAAACTTCGCCAAAACAAAAGTCCGTGCGGAAGCGATTCGATATCGTTCAATATCGACGCGCCGGTCGTGGTAAAGCCGGAAATCGTCTCGAAAAAAGCGTCGGTGTAACTCGGAATTGAGCCGTGAATAACAAACGGCAACGCGCCGAAAGCGGACATCGCAATCCAGCCCGAGCCGACTATCAAATAACTTTCGCGCTTGCGAATATCTTTTTTGTAATTTTTTAACGATGCGAAAATTAGTCCGCCGATTGCGGCGATTGACAAACCGGTTTCCAAAAGCGTGGAAACGTCGTTATCCTCATAGTAAAGCGAAAACGGAATGCCGAAAAGCATTCCGATTCCGTCCAAAATCATTAAGAATGAAATCACTCTTAAAATTGATTTTAAATCAATCATCGATATTATTTGAAGAGTTTCTCGAGTTTCGGATAAACTTCCGGCAAGGCGAACGCCACGACTTTATCGCCGGCTTGCAATTGCGTATCGCCTACAATAATAAAACTTTCGTCGTTTCTTACCGCGCCGCCCAAAATCATATTTTCGGGTAGTTTCAAATCTCTAACCGGCTTTTTCGCAACGGTTGCGCCTTCCGAAACGACAAATTCCCACACTTCGGCGTCGATGCCGAAAAGCATAATATTGGAAATTACGTTGGTTTTTCTGACGAAGCGCGAAATCGTGTTCGCGGCAATTAATTTTTTATTGATAAGCGAATCCAAACCGATTGTGTGAGTAAGCGGAATATAATCGACGTTATCGACTTGAGCGATAGTTTTCTTTGCGCCCAAATGTTTTGCAAGCAAACAAGTGATGATATTCGTTTCGGCGTCTTCGGTTACCGCAATAAAGCCGTCCATATCCACAATTCCTTCTTGCGCAAGCAAATCGATATTCCGTCCGTCGCCTTGAATCACGAGCGTGTTTTGCAAGTAATCGGCAAGTTCCGTTGTTTTTTCCGCATTCGATTCGATAAGTTTAATGTTAATTTCATTTTCAAGATTTTTCGCAATCTTCCGCCCGATTCTTCCGCCGCCCAATATCATTATGTTTTCGAGTTTTGTGTTTTCTTTGCCGGTAATTTTCATTATCGCGGAAATTCCTTCCGGCGTCGTCAATACGAAAATTTGGTCGCCTTCGATAACAACGTCGTCGCCGACCGGAATTATGGTTCTCATCATTCTTTTAATAGCGACAATGCGGAAAGAATGCGACGGAAATTCTTTCCCGATTTCAATCATACTTTTCCGGTTTATCGGCGCGTTCTTATCGATTTTTATTCCGAGCAAAGTCAATTTGCCTTTTTCGAATTCCACAACATCGCTTGCCGCGGCGCGTTTAATCAAGCGCGTAATTTCGTTCGCGACAAGTTCTTCCGGATAAATAATATAATCGACGCCGAGTTCGTTTAATATTTTTCGGTTTTCGTCGGCAATATATTCCGCGTGGCTAACGCGCGCGATTGCTTTTTTTGCGCCAAGTCGCTTTGCTAAAATTGCCGAACTTAAATTTACCGCTTCTTCGGAAGTAACCGCCAAAAGGAGGTCGGTTTCGTCAATATTTGCCTCGCGCAGAGTTCTGAAAGAGGTAGCAGAACCGCGCACCCCGATTACGTCGGTGCTGTTTTCTACTTGCTCAATCTTTTCCTGCTCAATATCGATTACCGTAATATCGTGTCCGGCAAGCGAAAGTTCTTTCGCCAAGTAAAATCCTACTTCGCCCGCCCCTGCAATAA
>WGAL01000351.1 GCA_015494845.1 Melioribacteraceae bacterium | reverse complement strand
ACAATGGTTCGCAACGGAACTTGCTTGAAATGCACGACTTGCGGCGCAACCACAGGTTGCTCGTAATAAGAAAAATTTCCCTATTTTTGACCTCCGTCGTTTTTTAAGCGGCGGAGGTTTTTTATTTTAAAGACCGAATTACAAAATGATAAAGAAACAATGCAAAGTTTGAAAATAAAAGCGGAAAAAGAAATCATCAGATTGAAAAATCTGCTTTCAGATTGTGAAAACCTTGAACTTTCACCAATTGGCGAAGCGCAATACAATTACGAATTTACTGCCAAGCGCGAAAATGAGAAAGTTAAAATTCTCGTCTATTTTGGCAAGCGCGGCGTAAAAACGGTTCTGCAAGGAAATCCCGACAGCGCTTTATACAAGAAAATAAATGAAATAATCACCGGCGATGTTTTTCTTTTTCCGGAAGACGAAATTGCAGAGCCGGAAAAATATATCGGTTCGGACGAAAGCGGAAAAGGTGATTTTTTCGGGCCGCTTTCCGTAGCTGCATTTTATTGCGATAAGGAAATTGCCGAAGAGTTAAAAAAATTAGGCGTTCGCGACAGCAAGGAACTTGTCGATACCAAAATACTTGAACTTTCGAATTTGATACGAAAACACTTTCCAGAGAATTTTTCAATTTACACAATAGAGCCGAAAGAATATAACGCCAAATACGAAGAGTTCGGCGACAATTTAAATAAACTTTTGATTTACGCACATTCGAAGGTTGTCGGAGAGTTGTTAAAAAAATTTAATGTAAGAACCGTAATAACCGACAAATTTTCGAACAGAAAACTTTTAATGGAAGGCGATTTTGAATTTGCGAATGTAAAATTTATTCAAGAAACGAAAGCGGAAAAGTATCCTGCAGTCGCCGCGGCGTCTATTCTTGCGCGTTCGGAAATAATTAAATGGTTCGATAACTTGAACGCAAGACTTTACGAAAAAACTAGAATTAAACTTCCCAAAGGCGCGTCAAGAGAAGTTGACGCGGTTGCGCAGAAATTAGCCGATTTATATTCGAAAGAAGATTTACGCCGCATCTGTAAAACGCATTTCAAAAATTTCTCAAAAATTCGCTAAATTGCACGATAGTATAGTGCTTTTTATTATAAATGAAGAGGTAAATTATGGCAAAGAGTTCGCCTATTAAAAGAATCGGTATTTTAACTGGCGGCGGGGATTGTCCTGGATTAAACGCTGTAATTCGCGGCGTTGTAAAACCGGCTCACGACAACGGTTTGCACGTTTGGGGCATTCGCGACGGTTTTGAGGGTTTTGTCGAAGGTCGCGGAAATATGCTTTACGACAAAGATGTTTCCGGCATTTTGGCGCAAGGCGGAACAATTCTCGGAACATCAAACAAAGGCGACCCGTTTCATTTTCCAGAAGAAATTAACGGCGAAATTCAGATTGTAGATAAATCGAAAGAAGTAGTCCAAAACTACGAAGCTTGGGGCTTGGACGCGCTGATTGCAATCGGCGGCGACGGAACGATGCATATTGCTCACAAATTAAGCAAAATGGGATTGAACGTAATCGGTGTTCCGAAAACAATCGACAACGACTTAGATGCAACCGACGTTACTTTCGGCCACGATTCGGCAGTTTACGTCGTTTCCGAAGCGCTTGACAGATTACACACAACCGCTTCTTCGCATCACCGCGTAATGGTTCTGGAAACAATGGGACGCTACGCCGGTTGGATTGCTTTACACGGCGGACTCGCAGGCGGCGCGGATATTATTTTGCTTCCGGAATTTCCGTTCGACTGGGATTTCGTTTTTGAAAAAGTTAAACGTCGTCATTTGGTCGGTAAAAAATTCAGTATAGTTTGCGTTGCCGAGGGCGCAAAGCCGAAAGGTGGCAAAATGGTCGTTAAGGAAATCGACAAAAAACGAACCGACCCGATACAACTCGGCGGCATTGCCGAACTTGTCGCGAAAAAAATAGAAGAAGAAACCGGATTGGAAACTCGCTACACTATTTTGGGACACTTGCAAAGAGGCGGAAGTCCAACGCCGTACGATAGAATTCTCTCAACCAAATTCGGAACTTACGCAATTCAACTCGCGATGAAAAAGAAATTCGGAAGAATGGTTGCGTTGAAAGGAAGCAATATTACGAGCGTGAAAATTGAAGAGGCAATTGGAAAACAAAAACTCGTCCAACCTGATTGCCAAGCGGTGCAAGCCGGTAAAGCAGTTGGCGTTTGCTTTGGAACGGACGAGTGTTAATTATTGCATTTGTAAGCAAAAGATTTTATATTTGTAGTTCAAATTTTTGAAGATTTGTTCTTATATATAAAAGTTTACATCGCGGGGTGGAGCAATTGGTAGCTCGTCGGGCTCATAACCCGAAGGTTGCAGGTTCAAGTCCTGCCCCCGCTACTAAGAAAAGCCAAGTTAAAATCTTGGCTTTTTTGTTTTACATGAGATAACTTTTCTACTATGAAAAAGTATTTTATTTACGTGATAAAATCTGACGAGGGTTATCGTTATATCGGCTATACATCTGACTTACAAAAGCGATTAAAAGAACATAACGATAAAAATCTATCCTTTTGGACAAAAAGAGGAAGCAATTGGAAATTAATTTTCACAAAGGAATTCGAAACCGCTTCCGAAGCAATGAAATACGAACGGTTCTTAAAAAGCGGTCGTGGACGTGAATATCTGAAAAGATATGTGAAAGATTATTAAATAGGTTGCATGTTCAATCCGCCGTAGGCGGACTGCCCCCGCTACAAAGAAAAAAAGCCAAGTGAAAACTTGGCTTTTTTTTTAACTAATTTCTCTTTTCTAAGATCCCCTAATAATTCTATTTGATTTAGCAACGCTTTAATTT
>WGAL01000350.1 GCA_015494845.1 Melioribacteraceae bacterium | reverse complement strand
TATTAATATAAAATCACCAATTTGAATATTCAAGAATTTAATTAAAAGAAATATCAAAAAAATTACCAAAAACATTCTGAAAATCATTCCGCCGAGAGCGAATTTTAAAAACCCGCGATTATCTGACGACCTTTGCGCCAATCCGAATAAGATGAGCGCCAAAACGTAATTAATTAAATTTAAAGCGGAAGCATAAAGGTAAGACGAAAACAATTCGCTCGAAAAAAAATTTGTTTCGGCAAAAAATAAAACAACACCTGCAATTAGAATCCCCGCCAAACCGTACAAAAAATTTTTTGTTACGCTCATTTATTAATTTCCAAACCGGAATTGTTATTAATAAAAATCACAAGGCGGTAGCTACTGTATGCGACAAACGGCGCAACAATTACATCTACCGAATAATGAACATGCTGAAGCAAAACAGCAGCGCCTACTAAAATTATTCCTATAAAGAAAATTTTTTTTGCTTTTGGGCTCGGTGCAGTTAAAAAAAGAAGCGTCATTGTTGCGGTATGACCGGAAAAAAATAAATCTTTTTTCAACACTTCGCCGGAACCGAAAAGCTGCACAAAAGGATCGACAAGCGGTATCATATCCGCCGGCGGACTTAACGGCAAAGAATACATTGCAATAATTCTGAAAATAACCATAACCGAGTATGTTTGAATTGCGAGCAACAAATTTTCCGGATGTTTCAAAAGCAAAATTATTCCGGCAAACAAACCGATATAAATCAAACCGAAAATTACCCAAGTTAAATCAATTGGCGGAATGTTCCCGAAGTACGGATCGGTAAATGAAATTCCTGCGCGCTTTTCGTTCAAATTCAAAAATCTTGAAAGAAGCGATAAAACGACAACCAGCAAAATTACCGAACTGAAAAATGTTTTTCTAAATTCGTTTTTACCAAACGCACTTTTCCACGCTATTTTGATTTCGTTTAACATTTAATCCAACCTAAAAACACGTTTCTAAATATAAGCAACTTTTGGATTTTGAAATTTACTACTATTCAACAAGCTTTCCCGAATTTTTTGCGATTTGTAACAATCCAATGTTTTAACTTACTATTCGTTACTCACCCAAAAGCAACCGCTAAATTTATTTTTCTTATTGTGATTTAAAACAAGTCCTTAAAAAATTATGTTATTTTTTTCTTAACTTTGTAAGATTTTATATTTGATAAAGAAGGAGACAAAATGAAACCGTTTCGTTTTGCGCTAATAATTTTATTTGGATTCTCAACGCTTTTTGCAGAGGGAAATAAAAAAGACAGTCCGCTTTCAAGTTCAACTTTTTCCGGCTTAAAATTCCGTTCAATCGGACCTTCGTTCGCGTCGGGACGCATCGCCGATTTTGCGGTAAATCCGAAAAACCACGCGGAATATTACGTTGCGGCGGCTTCCGGCGGCGTTTGGAAAACCGAAAACAACGGCATTACGTTCAAACCGGTTTTTGATAACGAAGGCGCTTATTCAATCGGCGTTGTGGAAATTGACCCGAACAATCCGCACGTGGTTTGGGTAGGAACCGGCGAAAACAATCACCAGCGCGCTTTGGGCTACGGCGACGGCGTTTACAAATCTTTGGACGGCGGGAAATCGTGGGAAAATATGGGATTGAAAAACTCTCGGCAAATCGGCGGAATACTGATTGACCCGCGCAACTCGAATGTCGTTTACGTCGCGGCGGAAGGTTCGGTTTGGGGACCAGGCGGCGACCGCGGTTTATACAAAACAACCGACGGCGGAAAAACTTGGAAGCGCGTTCTTTACATTAGCGAAAATACCGGCGTAAACGGAATTGCCTATGATTTTAGAAATCCTGATATAATTTACGCAACTTCGGAGCAACGCAGACGACACGTTTTCACTAAAATTGGCGGCGGGCCGGAATCCGCGGTTTACAAGTCGGAAGATGCCGGAAAAACTTGGCGCAAAATTATGAAAGGTTTGCCGAAAGTTGACATTGGCGGAATGGGAATTGCGGTTTCGCCGGTAAATCCCGACGTGGTTTATTTAATTGTGGAAGCCGCTTACGACAAAGGCGGATTTTTCCGCTCGACCGACAGAGGCGAAACTTGGCAGCGAATGAGCAATTACAATTCCAGCGGACAATATTTTTCCGAAATTTACTGCGACCCGCTTGATGTTGATAAAGTTTACGCTGTCGATACTTACACGCAATACACCGAAGACGGCGGAAAAACTTGGAAACGCTTCGGCTTGAAAGACAGACACGTTGACGACCACGCAATTTGGATTGACCCGAAATATCCAAAACACATTTTAATCGGCGGAGACGGCGGCGTTTACGTAACTTACGACGGCGGAAAATTTTTCGAACACATTACAAATCTGCCGATTACGCAATTTTACCGCGTTTACGTGGATAACGATTATCCGTTTTACAACGTTTACGGCGGAACGCAAGACAACAACAGTTTTGGCGGACCTTCACAAACGCTTTATTCGGACGGGATTTCCAACTGCGAATGGCGCGTAACAAACGGCGGCGACGGTTTTTGGGGCGCAATCGAGCCGGATAATCCCGACATAGTTTATTCGGAAGCGCAATACGGAAATATGGTTCGTTACGACAGAAAAAGCGGCGAATCGATTGATATTCGTCCAGAGCCGGACAAAGGCGAACTTTCCTACAAATGGAATTGGAACACACCGCTTTTCATTAGTCCGCACTCGCCGACGCGACTTTACACCGCAGCAAATTTTGTTTTCAGAAGCGACGACAGAGGAAATTCTTGGAAGAAAATAAGCGGCGACATTACCGCGCAAATCGACCGCAACACGTGGAAGGTTATGGGGAAATATTGGAGCATCGACGCAGTACGGAAAGACGTTTCCACTTCCCTTTACGGAACCGCCGTTGCAATGACCGAATCGCCGGTAAAAGAAAATTTGCTTTACGTCGGAACCGATGACGGCGTTCTCTCGATTTCCGAAGATGCGAAAACTTGGCAACAAGTGAAAGAATTTCCGGGAATTCCTAAATACACCTACATCAGCGATATTCTCGCCGATAAATTCAACGAAAACATTGTTTACGTTACGTTTGATAACCGCAAGCGCGATGATTTCAAACCTTACATTTTGAAAAGCGAAGACAAAGGAAAAACTTGGGAATCGATTTCCGGCGATTTGCCCGAAAACGGAACGGTTCATACAATTGAGCAAGATTTTAAGAACCCGAATTTGCTTTTTGTGGGAACTGAGTTCGGATTTTATTTTTCGCCGAACGGAGGCGAAAATTGGATTAGATTAAAAGCCGGATTGCCTAC
>WGAL01000349.1 GCA_015494845.1 Melioribacteraceae bacterium | reverse complement strand
ATTTTTAATGAGCGCGGAATACATTCTTTCGAACGGAAACGAAAAAGTTATTTTGTGCGAAAGAGGCATCAGAACGTTTGTAGAATACACGAGAAACACGCTCGACGTAAACGTTATACCGATGGTGAAAAACGTTTCGCACTTGCCGATAATCGTTGATCCGAGCCACGCCACCGGCAGAACCGATATTATTACGCCGGTTACGCTCGGCAGTTTAATTGCCGGAGCGGACGGTTTTATCATCGAAGTTCATCCGCGTCCTTACGCCGCGCTTTCCGACGGCGCGCAACAATTAACTTTCGAGCAATATGCGCAATTTATGGAAGATTACAATCTTATTCGCGATTCTATAATTAAATTGCGCGAGAAAAAATTCACAGAGATTAACGAACATGTTTCGAATTCTCTCTGATAATGCGCGCAATAAAAAGATTGTTTTACCTGGTTCGAAAAGCGTAACGCACAGAATTTTAATTCTCGCTTCCTTAAACGACGGAACGACGGAAATTCTCAACCCGCTTTATTCCGAAGATACCGAAATTACAATAAACGCTTTGCGTTCATTCGGCGCGGAAATTGAAACCCGCGAAAACAAAATTTTCGTAAGCGGTTCAATCGGGAAAGTTGTAGATAATAAAATTTTTCTCGGCAATTCCGGTTCGTCGGCGCGTTTTTTAATTCCGCTTGTGAAATTTCTCGATAAAGAAATTTATTTTTACGGTTCCGACGAACTTTACAAAAGACCTTTCGCCGAACTTTTTGCGCTGCTTGAAAAAATCGGCTACAAAATCGAAAGCAAAAATAATTCGTTGCCGGCGACTGTTTTCCCGCCCGATAATATTTTGACTGACAAAATTGAAACGGAAAAACTGCCTTCTTCGCAAATAATTTCCGGATTAATGATGGCTTTTGCGAAAAGCGAAAAAGGCTTGAAACTTAAAGCGAAAGAAAAAATTCCCTCGTTTCCCTACGTGAAAATGACTTCGCAATTAATGCGCCGACTCGATTTGCGGAATAATATCGCCGAAGACGAGATAGAAGTTTTTCCGAATAGGAAAATTAATTACGAGTGGAAATTTTCTTGCGAAAGGGACTTATCCGCCGCTTCGTATTGGGTTGCTTACGCGCTAATTAACAACGTGAAAGTTACGTTTGAAAATTTGCTTTTGCCTTCGCTTCAAGGCGACGAGGCGATTTTTGAGATTGCGGAGAAAATCGGCGGAAAAGTAAAACTTAACCGGAGCGGAGCGGAAGTAAGCGGAAAAATTTCACGCGGTTTAATTTACGATTGCGAAGATATTCCCGATATTGTTCCAACGCTTGCCGTAATGGGAGTGTTTGCGCCGGAAAAGTTTGTACTGAAAAATGTAAGTCGCCTTAAATACAAAGAAAGCGACAGAATAAATTCGGTTGTTGAAAACATTGCCGCGCTCGGCGGAAAATGCGAATACGTCGAGCCGGATTTGATTGTTTATCCGCAAAAAAATTACAACGGCGCAACGATTAAAACATTTAACGACCACAGAATCGCAATGAGTTTTGCGATAGCCGGAACGAAAATTAAAAATGTAATTATTGATAAACCCGACGTCGTTGAAAAATCTTATCCGAATTTCTGGAAAGATTTTACGGAGTTTGAAGATGTCGGGTAAAAAAACGCTTGCCGTTATTGGGTTCGGACGTTTCGGTTCTTTTTGGGCGAAACAATTAAGCGATTTTTTCGAAGTTAGAATTTACGACGCGGACAAATCGCGCCTAAACGGCGTGGTTAATTTCGCTAAAAAATATTCTCTTAAAGAAGCGCTTGAAAGCGATTACGTTTATCTTACAATTCCGATAAGGCAAATCGAAAATTTTCTGAAAGAAAACTTAAATTTAATCGGCAAAAACACGGTTCTCATCGACGCCGCATCGATTAAAACGCCGGTCGTCGGCTGGTTCGAAAAATATTTGAAAGGCGTTTGCGAGTTTATGTTTACGCATCCGCTTTTCGGACCGGATTCCGGCGCGGAAGGTTTAAGCGGACTTTCAATCGCGGTTCAGCCTGGCGAAATTTCCTATTCGCGCTACAATTACGTAATCGATATTTTCGAACAAATGAAATTAAACATACTTGCTTTGCCCTACGAGGAACACGATTATCTTATGGCTTATAATTTAAATCTCATTCATCTTTTGGGAAGAACTTTGGACGGAATGGGTATTTTCAAAATTCCGCTGAAAATGAACGCGCTTACTTATTT
>WGAL01000348.1 GCA_015494845.1 Melioribacteraceae bacterium | reverse complement strand
GTGGCTTATCGGTTTAATTCTCATTCCGTATGGAATGTATAAAACCGAAAAAGTTTCAAACAAGGAAAACAAGCCGCAAGTGTTTAATCTTACCGAAAAAACTTACCGAAACGCATTTTATGTTTTTCTCGGCGGCGTTGTTGTTTTCGGACTTGTGACAATTGTCGGTTCATACAAATCTTACCATTACATGGAATCTGAAAAATTTTGCGGAACTACTTGTCATACAACAATGGAACCGGAATATACGGCGCACGAAAAAATGGCTCACGCAAATGTTAAATGCGCGGAATGCCATATTGGCGAAGGTTTTACCGGATTTCTTGCCTCTAAGGTTGAAGCTTCAAAAGAGTTGATCGCTATTGTTACCGACAATGTTCCGAAACCGATTCACGCAAATGAAGGAATTCACGAAGTTGCGGAAGAAGCGTGTCAGCAATGCCATTGGTCGCAAAAGTTTCAGCCGGACAGAAGAATTGTTCGCTCGCATTTTTTGCGCGACGAAGACAATACCGAATGGAAAGTCGATATGACTTTGCATTTGGCTTCCGGCGAAGAGGCGTTCGGTTTGAGCAAAGGCGTGCATTGGCATATGAATAAAGATGTTAAGATTGAATTTGTTGCTACCGATAAAGAACAGCAAGAAATTCCTTGGGTTCGCTACACTAATTTGAAAACCGGTAAAACTATTGTTTACCAAAACGAAGACGAGCCATTGGATAAAGCGGCATTTGACACTCTGCAAATTCAAGAAATGACTTGCCTTGATTGCCATAGCCGTCCGTCGCACGATTTTTCACCTCCGGAAAATTTCATTAATGATGCTTTTGCTCGAGGCGAGATTTCTCGCGACTTACCGGAATTTAAAGTTGCGGCTCTCGAAGCTGTTACTCAGGAATATCATTCTTCCGATTCTGCAAAAATTCTTATTCCGAAGATGATTACATCCTACTACGAAGAAAATTATCCTGAAGTTTTGGAAGAAAACAAAGCTGAGTTGCAAAAGGCAATTGGGGCTGTAATGAAAGGCTTTTCGCAAAATATTTTCCCGGATATGAACGTAAGATGGGATAAATATTACAACAACATCGGGCATTTGAAAAGCAAAGGTTGTTTCCGTTGCCACGACGATATGCACGTTGCTCAGAACGAGGAAACGATTACAAAAGATTGCTACGTTTGTCACACGTTTAACGCTTTGGGAACGCCTGGAGAAATGCGCTATGCTACCGCTGAAATGCCACTTAAATTCAAGCACCCTGGCGACGAATTGGAAGACGAAGATTGGCAAGATGCGCTTTGTTCCGATTGTCACGCAGGAACAGGCCCGTAAAATATATTTTAAGCAGGATTAATTCTTAGTTAAAGCGCGGTTTATCCGCGCTTTTTTAATGTAGAGACGCCCAATTGGGCGTCTTTACATTTATAAAAACAACAAAAAACAAACATCATTGCGAACGAAGTGAAGCAATCTGTCATGCCGCGCGCTAAATGGTTAAACCGTTTTTGAGTACTTGTATTCCGCTTTACAGACCGACAGATTGCTTCGTCGCTTCGCTCCTCGCAAAGACGGACGGTGAAACGAAGGAATTATTTTTGAAATAAGATGAAATTAATTTTCTGGTATTACTCGCTTTCTTCAATCTGTTTGAGAAGAATTTTTTTCTCGTCGTTCAAAGCTTGTAAATCAATTAACAAATCTTTCTTTTCCTCGGCGGAAGTTGCTTGCGCCAATTTTATCGTGATTTCTTGAATTTGTAATTCCAAATTTTTGAGCTGAAATCTTTTAATAAAATCTTGCGTTAATTTTAACAAGCCTTCCTCTGAATCTTCGCTCTCAATGTTTCCCCATTTAATGCTGATTTGGTCTTTCCCCAAATCAAAATCTGCGGCGATTTTGCGCAAATCGTCGTCTAATCTCGACATTAACGACGCCGGCTCGTAATCGTCGCCTTCCATATAGGCGTCGTAAATGGCAAGGAAAATTTCGCGTAAATTTTTATCGGAAATCATTTCGGGAAGAATGTAGTCGAAAACTTCGTCCAAAATTTCCGGTTTGCCGGAAAGTAAAAGTTTAATTGCGGTTTTTTCAAATTCATAGGCGTCCGTACGTTTCGTTTGGACGGAAGCGTTTTGCGTTGCGGCGATTTGTCTTTTATTCTTTGCGGAATATTTTTCCCGCTTGTTTTTTTGTTCGAGATATTTTTCCAGCTCTTCTTCGAGCAATCTTTTTTTTATGTCGAAATTTTTTGATAATTCCAAAATGTAGTTTGTTCGCATCAATTCATCATCGACCAAAGCAATGGATTTAACCAACTCGCGAATCGCTTCGGTTCGTTTAACCGGGTCGTCGAGCATTCCCAAATCTTCGTAACGTTTTGCTTGGAACGTTAAAAAATCTTTTGCGGAATTCACCAAATCGCGGAACGAATTTGGCGAATGATTTTTGATGTAAGAATCCGGGTCTTCGCCGTCCGGCAAGGTTAATAAACGCACGTCGAAATGCGCTTTTAGCAAAACTTCTATGCTTCGTTGCGCGGCTCTCATTCCGGCTTCGTCTGCGTCGAAAATTACGACAATGTTCCGCGTGTAGCGCGAAAGCAAACGCGCTTGGTCTTCGGTAAACGAAGTGCCGGAAGCGGCTACCACGTTTTTAATTCCGTTTTGATAAAGCGAAATCACGTCCATGTAGCCTTCTACAAGAATCGCTTTGTTCAAACGTTGAATTTCTTCTTTCGAGAAATACAATCCGTAAAGAATTTTTCGCTTTGTGTAAACCGGTGATTCCGGCGAGTTGATGTATTTGCCCACATTCGGATTGCTCTGCAAAATTCTTCCGCCGAAGCCGGCTATTCTTCCGTTTGTAGTGTGAATCGGAAAAATCAAGCGCCCGCGAAATCTGTCGTAATAATTTCCTCTGTCGTTTTTATCAATTAAACCTACGCGTTGCGCATCGTCGAGATTAACGTTATTTCTTTTAAGAAAATTAAACAGCGCGTCGTTTGCAGGCAATGCGTAACCCAATCCGAACGTGCGTTGCGTCGCCGGTTTGATGTTGCGCAATTTCAGATATTCCCTTACGCTTTTTGCGTTTTCGCTTTCAAAAAGAATTTTGGAAAAATAACTTTGAACAAGACTGTTTATTTTGTAG
>WGAL01000347.1 GCA_015494845.1 Melioribacteraceae bacterium | reverse complement strand
TTGGCGAAAAAGAAACGCAAGCGGAGAAAAACGCCGCAATACCTTTCGAAAACGTTTCGTTTGACGAACTTCAAGCGGAACAAGTAACCACGATTGGCGACGCGCTTGAAAAGAAAGCCGGAGTAAACGTTGCGCGCGACGGCGTTTGGGGAACGATGATAAACGTGCGCGGGCTTTCCAAACAAAATCTCGTTTATCTCGTCGATGGCGCAAGAATCGAAACATCTACAAACATTGCCGGCGGCGTTTCCCTTTTCGATTTGGGCGACGTTGAGAAAATCGAAGTAATAAAAGGCGGGCTTTCCACGCTTTACGGAAGCGGCGCAAGCGGCGGAGTTGTAAACGTAATTACGCGTCAGCCGCATTTTTCGCAAAAAACATATTTCAAAGGAACCGTTTCCGGCAGCTATGAAACGGTAAACAAAGGTTACGCCGCGCATTTCGTTTTGCTTGCCGGCGCGCCGAAATGGAAAGCGAAATTCACAGCGTCCAAAAGAAACGCAAGCGACGCGCAAACGCCGGACGGAACGCTCGAAAACAGTTCGTTCAACGATTATTCTTATTCGGCATCGCTCGGTTACGCTTTTACGGAGAACCTTGAACTTTCGGTTGGTTATCAAAATTTCAAAGCAAATGACGTCGGCATTCCGGGAGGCGCGGCTTTTCCGCCGAACGCTTTCGCCAAATATAAAGAAGCGAGCCGCGCTCTGTTTAATTCGAAAATTATTTGGAGAAATCCGGTAAAATATCTGAACGTTCTCTCTATGAATTATTACAATCAATTTATCAGAAGAACCGTCGAACTTTCGCCGGCGCCGGGGAAATTCGTTTCGCCTTCTTCCGACCACAGAACCAACGGCGTAGTATTGCAAGGCGAATCGGTAATTTCCGCAAATTACATCATCGCCGGTTTTGACGCCTGGAAACGCACTTACGACGGAATTCGCGAAACGCGAAACAACGCGGCGAACGTTACGATTGTCGATAAACCGATTCCGAATTCGTCGTTTACTTCTTTTGGATTTTTTGCAAGGGATAAAATTTATCTCGGGGGAAAATTCGATTTAACTCTCGGAGGAAGATATGATTTTATTCGCATCGAAAACGAAGCGGTAAACAATCCGCTATATAAAATTATCGGCGATTCCGTGATTGTTCCGCCTTCCAATTCCGCCGCTTCATTCGATGCCTCGAACGTAACGAACAAATCTTGGAGCGCCAATTTGGATTTGCTCTATCGCTTAAACGAAAATTTGAATTTAACTTTCGCCGCGGCAAAATCTTTCCGCTCGCCGTCGCTTGAAGAACGTTTTCAGTACATTAATCTCGGCGGAATAATTTATCTCGGCAATCCCGATTTACAACCCGAGCAAAATTTATCGTTCGATTTCGGAATTAATTTTTACCAGAATAAATTTTCCGCGCGAGCGCACTTTTTCACAAATTATTTTGACAATCTCGTAATCGACGCCGCGGTTAATCCTGACAGTCTTTACGTAAAACAAAACGTCGGACAAGCAAGATTTTACGGCTTTGACGCAACGTTTCAACTTAAATTATGCAAATCTTTAATTGAAGGAACGCTTGCTTACGTAAACGGAAAAGATACGGAAAAAGACGAACCTCTTCCGCAAATTCCGCCTTTGAACGGTTCTTTATCCGCTTCCGCTCCGATATTAAATACGCTTTATTTCACTTTGCGCGGAACTTTTTACGCCGACCAAAACGATGTTCCCCCAACCGAAGAAAGAACTCCTGGTTATGCGGTTTACGATTTGGAATTGAAATCATTCCCGATAGATTTGGCAAGCGTAACAATCAACATTTACGGCGGAATAAAAAACTTACTGAACCGAAAATACAAAAATCATCTCTCAACTTATCGCGGAATAAATCCGTACGAACCCGGAAGAAATTTTTATTTGAAATTGGCGGTTGAGTTTTGACAAAATAAAATCAAATAATTAAATGAAATTGGTTTAATAAAAATGAAAATTTCTAAAACAATTTTGTTTTAGATTATTATATGCTTATATT
>WGAL01000346.1 GCA_015494845.1 Melioribacteraceae bacterium | reverse complement strand
GTTATTGTAGAGACGCCCAATTTGGGCGTCTCTACGCTTTGAAAAAAATCATGAAAATCATATAATCACAAAAATAATGGTTCAAGAACAAAAAAGATGAAAACAGAAACAATGTAATATCATCTTATTCTTCAGTGCTTTTTATTATAACTTTTCTTTATAATGAATAACAAAATATGATTTCCCAGTCTTCTTACCAGTTAATATGTTTGCATAAAATTTTAACGATAAATGTATTTATCACTCTAACACACTATTTTCTTAACAATAACAGGAGTCAAAGCTATGAGCAATGTTGCTACGTTTAAAGACGGTTTTGCCGGAAAAGGCTGGTTAAAAAAACAATGGCCTTGGTGGACGGCTGGCGTGCTTACCGGAATAGCTGAAATAATTAATTATACTTGGTTACCTCTTGGGCACGCTAAACACAAGTTTATTGGGGTAACAAGCGGTATGGCGAGAATGCTTGCCGGCGCCGAAACCACAATTTTCGGCGGAAGTTTAATTGCTACAAAAGCGGATTATCAACCGGCAATTCAGTGGGTAATTATTGGCGCGCTAATTTCGGCGTTAATTTTTGCTTGGCTCGAAGGCGAATTTCGCGGTTGGACAAAATATCCAAAAGCAATGTTGGTTTCCACTGCTTTTGGCGCTTTTTTCTTCGCTTGGGGAACGCGCGTTTCCGGTGGTTGTACATTACACCATCTTTTAGGCGGATTTGCCGCAATGAACATTAAAAGTTGGGTTGTCATGTTTTTCGCTTCAGTAGGGGCGCTTTCGGCATTTTGGGTTTTGAAGAAATTAAATTTATCACAATACTTCAAAAGCCAAGATACAAAATGGTTCGCTCAGCAAGCAAAAGAAAGAGGTTGGGCGGATGGATTAACTTACGATGCTGATAATGATGGAACAAAAAGCTTTATATTCAAAGCAGCGGTTGCGTTTATGATTTTGTTGGGCGTTTTATTTATGTATAATGCCTTTTTCGGAAACGACTTTGCTTTGCAAGCCGGATTTGCAAACAGTTACGAAAAAACCAAGATTTACAAATCAATGATTAACGCCAAAAATCTTCCTAACATTATTATGTTGATAATTGTCGGGATTTTATTGGGTGCATCGGTTGCAAAAACCGGTTTCGGAACAGAATGTGGTTTAATTAATCCCGAACTTGGTATGATTGCAGAAAAAGGTGAGAAAAAAGGTGCAGATTTCTTAAAGATGCCGTTTTCAATCAGAACAGTTTTTCAATCTTACCAACCTTTTGCCGGATTGAGTATTCACATGGTTTTAACTGCAACGGCCATTTTTATTGGTTTTGCGTTTTTCGGAATTATGGAAGGACACCATTGGGCGACAAAAGAGTTTGCCGAAACTTACGCTCAAAACGTTGGTCTGCATTTCCACAAAACGGGAATAGCAATTCGTGAAATGACTTCATTATCAATGGATATTTTCGGTGGTTTGCTTTTGGGTGTTGGAACATTTCTAATGATTGGTTGTGAGTTCAGAAATTACGGAAGGACAGGATTGCTATATATTACTGGTTTACTGATTTGGCCCTTCTTTTATGTTGGTTATTTACCTTATACATTAGCAAGAGATTTTTGGGATGGATTAATGGGTAGTAGTCCTTATACAAGCACAACATTTGTTCCCGCTCTTATTGCGCCGGATAGTTATTCCATGCAAATTATTATTTATTTAATTTACATTTTAATTTGGTTAGCAGCATTTATTTGGGCTGTAAAAAAAGGAGCAAAAAATATTGGTGTTACACCGGGTAAATTGCTTGGAATGAATTCGGAAGACATGTATCTTGCACGGTTAAAGAAAATAGAAAACGAAGGTGGACTTGACGAACTTGACAGTATTGAAAAAGAACTTTATAATGAAGCTAAAAAAGCTTAATTATTTCTAAAAATTAACGCGGCGCCGAAATGGCGCCGCTAATAATAAAAGGATGCTGAAAATGGATGAAAACGGAAAACCAATAAATAAAATCGGAAAGTGTTTTAAATTACTTGCGTATGCATTTACTTTTGCAATGTTTTATTCATTGTTTGTCGTTGCGTCTCCTTGGGTAAATATTGGTGTTTCGGTTGAGGTTTTAACAATTTATTGGGGAATTGTAAAGTTAGTTTTTGGTATCGGGCTTATTTGTTATTATAATTCTGTAAAACAGCCCAAAATAGCATTTGCCGGAATTTTTATGCTCTCGAGTTTTGTTTTTACTTTGTTTCCAGTCAGCGGTTTTTTATCTTTAACGATGGAAGCACTTGCAATTTCTTCATTAAGTTTAGTTTTATTTGATTTAAATAAACTATTTCCCGGTTTACGCCTTTCAGTGGCAGCAGGACTGATTTTTTTGGGCGTTATTTTTAGTATATTAAATAATCAAATGATGCTTTCTGTTGCTAGTTTTGCTTGGTTATTTGGATTTTTAGTTGCTGCCTCACGCGTGAATGTTTTGTCAAAATTAAAACCAGGAGTGTAATGTTTGATTTTAGATTAAAAGTTTTTCATTCTGTAGCGAAAAATTTAAGTTTTACAAAAGCGGGTGAAGAACTTTTTATTACACAACCTGCGGTTACAAAACATATTAAAGAATTGGAAACGCAACTTTCTATTAGACTTTTTGAAAGGAAAGGGAATAAAATTCTGCTTACAAAAGCGGGAGAAATACTTTTAGATAAGGTAAAAAAAATCAACAGAATTTATGAAGAAATTGAATATGAAATAAGCGAGCTAAGAGGAAAAATTTCCGGCAGACTAAAATTGGGTGCAAGTAGTACTATTTCCCAGTGGGTAATTCCTGAAATACTTTACAAATTTAATAAAGCTTATCCTTCAATAAATATTTCCTTGATGAACGGCAACAGCAAACAAGTTGAAGAAGCATTATTAAACAATGAAATTGATTTGGGAATTGTGGAAGGAAACAAACGTAGAAAAGAATTAAAGTATAACGTTTTCAAGAGTGATGTATTAATCCCTGTAGTTGGAGGGAATAGTGAATTGGCACTAAAATCCGAAATTACTATTGACGAATTTGTTAAAATCCCTTTAATATTACGAGAACCCGGTTCTGGAACTTTGGATGTAATATTAAAACATCTATACGATAAATTTAAAATTACATTAAACGATTTGAATGTTCTGATGCACCTTGGTTCAACGGAAAGTATAAAATCTTATCTCTACCATTCTGACGCTATGGCAATAATTTCTTGCGTTGCCGTTAGGAAGGAAATTGAAGCCGGTTTATTGAAAAGAATTAAATTAAAAGATGTAAAATTCAAAAGAAACTTCCGATTTGTTTGTCCGCACGGAACTCAAAAAATGTTGAACGCCAAGTTTATAGCTTTTGCGAAAAGAAATTTTGTGATAAACGGGTAAATTTAATTTTATCTCACGCTAAATTTTACAAAAAAAAGCCGGAGAAATTCCGGCTTTCTTTTTTATCAAAATAAATTTTAATTATCTGTAGAATTTATATCTGTAATCTTTTATTGTTGCTTCTTCCTTAATTGTTTTAAGCCATTCGTTTAAGAACTCGCGTTGTTTTTTTCTCATCAAATCTTCGTAAATCGAAGTTCTTTGAATATCATACGCGTTCTTGTCAAATGGCGTGCGTTGCGTAACTTTAATTAAATACGCGCCGCGGTTGCCTTTAATCGGCTCGGAAACTTCATTTTTCTTTCCGTAGTAGCAGTATTCAGAAAATGCAAAATCTCTTCCGATTGTAGGAATGGAAACGCCTAATTTTATGTTTCCAATTTTTCCTACTTTAGCTTCTTTCCAAACTTGCTTAGCTAAAGTTAAATTTCCCGAAGTGCCAATTTTTTCTCTTGCTTGTTTCGCAATTTCCATTGTTTTAGCTAATTTCAATTGACGAATTGCCGCCGCTTTTACAGATGCTTTAACTTCTTCGTATGGTCTTATTCCTTCAGGAAGAATTTCTGCAACACGGAAAACAACATAGCCTTTCGAAACCTTAAACACATCGCTTACAGTTCCAACATCGTTTGCAAAGGCAAAATCAACTATTGAGTGACTTTCGCCAAGTCCCGGAACCATTGAACCTTTTCTGAACGAAGTTGATTTTACGATTTTGTATTTCATTAAATCAGCTTCTTTTTTGAAGTCGTTTTTCTTTGCGAGATAAGAAAAGTCGTTCGCTTTTTGGTAAATTCTGTCTTGCGTTGTAGCGGAAGGTTTTATTTCATTAACGATTTTTTCCACTACGAATTCTTTGTTTAATTTTCCGGTTACTTTAATAATGTGATAACCGAAACGCGTTTTAATCGGTTTCAGAACTTTTCCTACTCTGCCGTTAAAGCAAGCTTTTTCAAACTCTTTTACCATTTGTCCTTTGCCGAACCAGCCCAAATCGCCGCCGCGAGATGCGCTGCCAGGGTCCGCTGATTTTTCGCGCGCCGTTTTGGCAAAGTCCGCGCCGTTTTTCAATTGTTTGTAAATATCGTATGCTTCTTTTTTTGCCGCCATATCAGCCGCGCCTTTTCCTGAAGAACGAACGAGAATGTGCGATGCTCTAACCGACGGTTCTTTTGTTTTTATTTTCTTCACCAAATGATAAACGACAACGCCGCGCGAAGTTAAAATCGGTCCGATAATATCGCCGTCTTTTGCTTTGATAATCAAATCTTGAACTTCCGGTTCGATTTTCGTAATTGCGAGCGTATCAAGCGAATACGGATGATTTTCGTCTGTGTAAATTTGTGCATATGTTTTGAAATCCGCGTTTTCATCTTTCATTTTCTTAATAATTGCGGCAAGATTATTTATCACATCCGAAGTGTCGCTTTTTGAAGGTTTCAATTCAAAAAGAACGTATTCGATTTTTCTCATTTCTTCGCGGGAATAATCGCTTTTGTGGTTCTCGTAATATTTGCGCGCAAATTCTTCTGTGAATTTAATCGAAGAATCAGGAACTCTGCTAAACGGAAACGCCGCGTATTCTGCGGACATTGTGATGTTTTCTTTTGCGAATTTGTCTTTAATTTCATTTTCGCTTACTTGAACGGCAGAGAAAAGATAATCGGTTAATTTTTGTTGAATAATATTTCTGCGAACCATTTCTTCCAATTGTAAAACGGCGTCTTTGTTTTTCGGGTCGCGCAAAGCCATATCGTACATTTCGCGATTGAAAACGCCGTTGGAATCGAGAAAATATTGTTGAACGAATTGCGGGGGATTTGGCCCGAGAAGGGCGTCAACAACTTCTTGGTCGCTAACTTCTATTCCGTATTCTTTGATTTTATTTTCAATTAAAATTTCATTAACCATTGCGTCCCAAACTTGTTGCCGGAAAGCAGGCATTTGTTGTTCGGTTATTTTCCGTCCTTGTTTTTCGAGATTATTTCGTTCGAATTCAACTCTCTTGGCAAATTCCTGGTAAGTGATTTCTTTTCCGTCAACCGAACCGATTACCTGGCGGTTTTGTCTGAAGATTTGAGTTATTTTGGCATCGGATAATACCATAAATAAAACAAACAAAACGCCTACCGAAATAATAAACCACGGTGCCAAATTACGCATCCGAGCCATCATTCCCATAATATCAGTACTCCTTAAATTTAATTATCATAAACTTGTTTATAAAAAAATACGAATTTTAAATTTAGACAAGGAAAAACTCAAAAGCAATTGTTTTTTGAGGGAAAACTCGCGTTGGCTGTTGGGGAATTGCGTGGCAATTTGTGAATACAAGTAAAAGAAATTAAAAAAACATATACCGTAGAGAGGCGATTAATCGCGTCTCTAACATTTTTAATCACAAAGAATAAAATTAACGTCTTTGCGAGTCAATCCCGACACGTCGGGACTCCTCGCAATGACGGAAAATTCTCCCCTTGATTCGTCAAGGTGGAGGGCATATTACCGTACTTTGCGTGATGGATTGCGGTTATTGTTAATTCGGAGTTAAATTACATAAATTTTTATCGTATCCTTTTTTGTGTTAATTTTGCGAGAAAAGAACGCAGACTTTGAATAAGAAGAAACAATTTAATATTGCTTTTGAGAAATATTTGCCGAAATCGAAATTCGGAATTTTCAGACGTTTTTTGATTTCGTTTATTTTGATTTCCCTTATTCCTTTAATTATTTATTATTTTTATACAAGTTATGTTTATGACGACCTCGAAAAAACCGTATCTAAACACGTAACTGAAACTATCGACCAAAGAACGCGGAACACAACCGAGTTGCAAGCCGTTCTTTTGGCTCACACAATTGAGCGGTTCTTAAAAAAATGCGAAAGCGATTTGGAAGCGATTTCGTCGCTTCCGAGAACGCCGCGAAACTATTTGGAATTTTACAAGGAACACACCGGCGACGTTTGGTATTCCGAAAATTACGGCGGCAAATGCGTTGAAGTAAAAGATATTATTCCGCTTTACAAGGAAATTTCTTTTGTCGATTTGAAAGGTTACGAAAAAATTAAAATATCCGACGGAAGAATTGCAAAAGGGAATGAACTGAAATACGTCGCCAATCCGGAAAACACGAGATACAAATGCGAGAAATATTTTATTAAGACGATAAATCTGCCGCCTGGCGAAATTTACGTTTCGCATTTGAACGGATTTCACGTTTCGAAGCAAGATCAGTTGCGAGGCGCGCGCGATTTGGACAGCGCGTGTTCGGATGTTTTTTACGACGGCGTAATCCGTTTTGCAAAACCTGTTTATTCTAACGGTAAACTAATCGGAATTGTTACGCTCGGGCTCGACCACCGCCACTTGATGGAATTTACCCAACACGTTTTGCCGAACAGCACAAAAGAAATCGTTAAACCGAGTTATTCTTCAGGCGATTACGCATTTATGTTTGACGACGAAGGTTGGACGATAACGCATCCGAAATTGTGGGACATCCGCGGAGTGGATTCAACAGGGAAATTAATTCCGCCTTATACGGAAAAAAGCGCGAAAGAAGAAATTCGCACAGGAAGAATTCCTTTTAATTTGGATTACGCGGCTTTTGTTCATCCGAATTATCCTTTTGTGGCTGAAGAAGTTCGCGCAAAGTCTTCGGGTTCGGTTCTTACAACAAACATCGGCGGAATAAAAAAAATAATGGCTTACGCGCCAATCCGTTTTAACAAAGGGGAATATAAAAAATACGGCATCTTCGGAGGCATTACAATCGGCTTGCAGTTGCGGCATTTTAATGAACAGGCCCGACAAATCACCTCCGAGATGGACGAAATCATCACGACGTTCAAAAATGAAATTATTTATTACGTCCTGCTGATATTTGGTTTCGCCGCGCTTATTTCGTTTTTTGTTTCCCGCACATTTTCCAAGCCGATTCAACGCTTAACCGATTTTGCGCAGGAGTTGGCTTCTGGCAATTTGGATAATTTTATTGAAATGGAACGCAACGACGAAATCGGCACGTTGGCAAGCGCGCTGAATTTTATGTCCTACGAACTTTCCAATATGAAAGAAAAACTTGAGCAATCGCTCGCCGAGGCGAAATCCGCAACGAAAGAAGCGCGCGAATATGCGACGAAATTGGAATATCAGATACAGGTTTTCAAAAGCATTCAGGAAATAAGCAATCTTTTGGGCAAGACGTTTGAACTTGACAAGATTTTGCGTTTGATTTTGCGTCACAGCGTTGAAACGCTCGGATTTGACCGCGCCGTTTTGTTTTTGCTTTCGGAGGACGGACAATATTTGGAATTGCGCGAAATGTACGGTTACTCGGAAGAAGAAAGTTCGAAAATAAAGCAAACGCGTTTTTCGCTGGAAGAAGACGATTGCATTGAAACAAGAACAGTAAAAAGCGGCGAAATTTTATTCGTGAAAGATTTTTCGAGATATAAAAAAGCGACAAGTCTCGATAGGAAAATCCGTCCGTTCTTTGAGGAACTTTCGTTTGTTTATCTTCCGCTTAAAACAAAGGAAAACATTTTGGGCTTGCTCGGCGCGGATAAATTCCGCACGAAAAAAGAGATAACGCCGAACGAAATCGACGCATTGCAGATTTTTGCGAACCAAGCCGCGCGCATTATCGAGATTACGCGACTTTATTCAAAGTTGCTCGAACAGCGCAATTTTGTTTCCGATATTTTAAGATTTATGCCGAGCGGTCTGATGACCGTGAACAAAAAAGGCAAAATTACGAGTTTGAATAAATCAGCCGCGAGAATTTTGAATTTGGACGAGAAGGAAACGCTTGACAAATACGGCAAGGAAGTTTTTCCAGGCAATTACGAATTGATTGAGGAAATTTGGGAAGAATTGCAGCGCAGCGGAAG
>WGAL01000345.1 GCA_015494845.1 Melioribacteraceae bacterium | reverse complement strand
ATTTAAGATAAATTATTAAATTATTTAGAACAAAACTAAATTAAACTTAGATTATAATTATAACAAATTTTCTTCAACAAAACTAAAATAATTATTTCCGGCAATAATGATATGGTCTAAAACCGGAATTTCAAAAATGTTCCCGGCTTCTTTTAATTTTTTGGTAAGATTAATATCCGCTTTGCTCGGTCTATTATTTCCGCTCGGATGATTGTGAACGAGAACGATGCTCGCCGCGCTTGCATCCAAGGCCGCCTTAAAAACCTCGCGCGGATGCACGACGCTTTCATTCAAACTTCCAACTGAAATTTCTTTGACTGTAATTAATTTATTCGCTCGGTTAAGACAGGCGACCATAAATTTTTCTTTCAGTTCGTCCCTTAAAAGCGGAATTAAAATTTCGCCGAGTATTCGCGGTTCGGTAATTTTCGTATCGGAAAGCCATTTGGATTGCATTTGCACGCGACGGGCAATTTCAAATGCCGCAACGAGCGTCGCCGCTTTGTCTTTACCGATGCCTTTCGTTTTCGTGAGTTCATCCACGCTTTTATTTACAAGTCCGGCAATGTTGCGGTTCTCCTTAATTAAACGCTGCGCAAGTTCCAGAACCGAAACGTCTTTGCCGCCGGTTCGCAACAAAATTGCAATCAGTTCCGAGTCCGACAAATTTTGCGCGCCGAATTTAATCAACTTCTCGCGCGGACGGTCTTCTTCCGGTAAATCTTTAACTCTCGTAGTCTTCCACCCTTGTTAATTCGAGTAATTTATTTTTTAGCGCAATCACGTTTTTATTAAAAGGATTTGCTTGCATCGCGAAAGTTAAATATTCCTTCGCTTTTTCAAAATTATTTTTCGCTATCTCGATAAATCCGAGCAACGAATAAACTTCGGCGTTCTTGAAATTGCTTTCGACAAGATGGTTTAAGTATTTTTCCGCCTCGCCGTATTCTTGAATATTAAAATGAATCTTTGCGGAAAGGAAATTTATTTCCTGGCTCGAAGGCATTAATTTTCGCGCCTTATCAATCGCGTCTCTTGCGTAATAAAAATTGCCGCGCGCAAAATAAGTTTTGGCATAAAGCAAATGAATTTTCACGCGTTCCAAGCCATTAATTTTATCAAGAATTTCAAGCGCTTCAAGAACCGCATCATAATTGCTCAATTCAAAATCAGCCTTTGCTTTAGCAAATAATGCTTTTTGCTTGTAACGCTCGTCGTTCGCCTTCAAATATTCAGTGAAACTCTCAACCGCTTTTGCGTAATTTTTACTTTCAAGAAATGCAATGCCGAGAAAGTAATTCGCTTGTGGGAACCGCGATTTATCCACTTCCGCAAAAACTTTGCTTGCTTGCTTAAATTCTTTTCTTCGTAATAAAAATTGTCCGTACAAAATTTTCGTTTCGTCGTCGGAATTTGAACTTAGATAATCTTCAAGCAATTCTTTTACTTTTCCGAAAAGTTTCATCTGTTCGTAAAGATGCGCCAAACGTAAAACTGTTGAGCGCACTTCCGCATTTTCTTCAAGTAAACGTTTGTAAATTTGCACCGCGTGAAGGTGGTTGCCTTCGCGAACAAACTCATCGGCTTTTTCGTATTGCGCTAAAACTTTATCGTTCACAACTACATCAAATCAAATTTATTCCTGAATTATTCCCACTCAATTGTCGCCGGCGGTTTGGAACTAACGTCGTAAACAACGCGGTTTACGCCTTTTACATTGCGAATAATTTTATTTGAAACGCTCTCTAAAACTTCGTACGGAAAGCGATACCAATCCGCCGTCATTCCATCAACCGAAATAACCGCACGCAAAGCGATTACGTTTTCGTAAGTCCGTGCATCGCCCATTACGCCGACCGTTTTTACAGGCAAAAGAACCGCAAACGCTTGCCAAATTTCATCGTAAATTCCCGCGGCGTGAAGTTCGTCGATATAAATTTTATCCGCCTCGCGAAGAATTTGCAAACGCTCGCTTGTTATTTCGCCTAAAATTCTAACAGCCAGACCGGGACCGGGGAAAGGATGACGACGAATAAATTTTTCCGGCAACCCGAGTTCTCTGCCGATTGCGCGAACTTCGTCTTTAAACAATTCCCTAAACGGCTCAATTAATTTCAAGTTCATCTTTTCGGGCAAGCCGCCTACGTTGTGATGAGTTTTAATCGTTACGCTCGCGCCTTTTACCGGTACTGATTCAATCACATCCGGATAAAGCGTACCTTGCGCAAAATATTCAACTTCGCCAAACTTTCGCGCTTCTCTTTCAAAAACTTCAATAAAGGTTTCGCCGATTATTTTACGCTTTTTTTCCGGGTCTTCCACTCCTTTTAATTTTTCGAGAAAAACATCCGCCGCATCCACGTGAACGATATGCAAATTGAAATTTTCCTTAAAAATTCGAACGATTTTCGCGCTTTCGTTTTTGCGCATCAAGCCGTTATCCACGTGAACGCAAATTAAATTATCGCCAATCGCCTTGTGCAACAGAACCGCCGCTACGGAAGAATCGACGCCGCCGCTTAACGCAAGCAAAATTTTGCCATCGCCCACGGTTTCGCGGATTTCTTTTATTTTACTCGCAATAAAATTTTGCGCAGTCCACGAACGCGAAACGTTGCAAACATTAACCAAAAAATTCAGTAAAATTTTTCCGCCTTCTTCGGTGTGTGCCACTTCGGGATGAAATTGCACGCCGTAAATTTTTCGCTCGTCGTTTCCGATTGCCGCAACCGGCGAATTTTCGGTTAGAGCAATTACGGAAAATCCTTCCGGCAATTTCGTAACATAATCGCCGTGGGACATCCAAACAACCGAGCCGTTCCGAACACCTTTGAATAAAGGACTTTTCGCATCGAGGATTTCCAATTCCGCCTTGCCGTATTCTCGATTTTTTGCCGGTTCAACCTTTCCGTTAAAATGCTTTGAAATTAACTGCAAGCCGTAGCAAATTCCGAGAATCGGAACGTTCAATTCAAAAATCGTTTCGTCAATGCTTGGCGCGCCTTCATCGTAAACGCTCATTGGTCCGCCGGAAAAAATAATTCCAGCCGGATTTAATTTTTTAATTTCGTCAATTAGAAAATCGAAGCGGTGAATTTCGGAATAAACGTTAAACTCTCTAATTTTCCGCGCAATCAACTGTGTGTATTGCGAACCGAAATCAAGAATTAGAATGGTTTCGTTTGTCGGCATATTTTAATTAAATACAAAAAAATTTTTCTTATTGGGAAGAACCGAATTGACGGTTACGGTTCTAAAATCAAACAAAAAAAATAGGCGCTTAAACAAGCGCCTTAATTTAAATTTATCCGCCTATTTGGGCTTTGTAATCTTCGCTCGAAAGCAAATCGTTTAACTCGTCCGGATGTGTCATCTCGACTTTAATAATCCAACCTTTGCCGTAAGGGTCTTCGTTAATATATTGCGGTTCGTCTTCAAGTTCCGGATTAATCTCAATTACTTTTCCGCTAACCGGCGCAAGCAAATCGCTTACGGTTTTTACGGCTTCGATTGTTCCGAACGGTTCGTCTTTCGTTACTTCGGAAAGTTCCGGGTCAACATCTACAAACACAATATCGCCCAATTCGCTTTGCGCGTAATCGGTAATCCCGACGTAAGCGATATTGCCTTCAACTTTTACCCATTCGTGGTCTGTGGAATATTTTAATTCTTCGGGAACGTTCATTTTTTTCCTCGCTTAAATTTTCTTACTTAAAATATTTATCGATAAACGACGTGTCGTAATCCGAATTTATAAAATGTTCGTTTTCAAGAACCTTTTGGTGAAACGGAATCGTAGTTTTTACGCCTTCAACCAAAAATTCCTCGAACGCGCGTTTCGCCCGCGCAATTGCGTGTTTTCTGTCCACGCCCCAAACAATCAACTTGCCGAGAAGCGAATCGTAATAAGGCGGAATTACATAACCGGCGTAAACGTGCGAATCGTTGCGAATTCCGAAACCGCCCGGGAAATGCAACATCGAAATTTTGCCAGGAGAAGGACGAAAATCGTTTTCCGGATCTTCCGCGTTAATGCGGAACTCAAAGCAATGTCCCTGCGGAGCGCGCGGCGGATCGGCAATCGGTTCGCCTGCGGCTACTAAAATTTGATTTTTTATCAAATCGATATTTTGCACCATTTCGGTAACCGGATGCTCGACTTGAATTCGCGTGTTCATTTCGATAAAATAAAAATTCTGATATTTATCGACCAAGAACTCAACCGTTCCCGCGCCTTCATAATTAACCGCCTTTGCGCCAAGAACCGCGGCTTCCTGCATTTT
>WGAL01000344.1 GCA_015494845.1 Melioribacteraceae bacterium | reverse complement strand
GCCGAAATGTTTCCGTTGAACGGCTGGGCGCCGGACGCTTATTCGCAAGCGCCTTCGCCGATTGGCGCGGTTTTCGGCGGAATTGTAGTAAAAGCCGGCATTTACGCAATGATGAGAATAATTTTCTTGTTTTTCAACTTGCCGCAAGTTTTGCATTTCCTCTTGATTATGGGACTGATTACTTTGCTTGTTGCTGAAATGTCCGCAATGAAGCAACAACAAATAAAACGTATGCTCGCGTTTTCGAGTATCGGACAAATGGGTTTGGTAATTATTGCGTTCAGCATCGGAACGTCCGAAAGCGTAAGCGCGGCGTTTTTCCAAATGTTTAATCACGCAATTATTAAATCGCTTTTATTCTTTGCCGCCGGATATTTGGTGTTCCATTCCGGTTCAAAAGATTTGAAGGATTTGGAAGGACTCGGCTACGATAAACCGATTACGAGTTTCTTTTTCGCACTCGGCGCGTTGGCAATAATTGGATTGCCTCCGTTTTCCGGGTTCTGGAGCAAACTTTATGTTTTGATTTCGGTAGCCGACAGCGGACATCTGATTGTGCTTGCCTTGATTCTTACCGGCAGTGTAATCGAAGCGGTTTACTATTTACGCGTGATTGCAAAATTGTACACGAGAACGGAAGTTCCGGAAAATGTTCGTCGCACTCCGGTTTCCGGACTTGTGGCAATGGGAATTTTAGCGGTAGTAATAATTGTCGTTGGCGTTTATCCTTCGCTTATTTCAAGTTGGATTAAACCCGCGGCAAATAATTTGATAAACGCCGGAGCGTACATTACGACCGGCTTGTTGCATTAATTAATTTTAGAGAGTTGATGGATTTGAGTATGATTTCAATTCCGGTTTTATTGGCTGTATTTTTTATTGGCGGATTGCTCGCATATGTGGCGCATCATATCGCGAAAAGACTTGAAGCGGTAATAGCAACGCTTGTTGCGGCTTTTGGCGGATACATTGCGTTTGCGTTGCCGTCGGAAGGCGCGCGTTTTTCGTTAAACATTGCTTCATTTAACATAATTTGGGCAAGCAATCCTTACGCGCAATTATTTGCAATGCTTATTGCGGTTCTCGGATTTTTCGGCATCCTTTATTCTTGGGATTTTATGGAAGGGAAGGAAAGTCTCGGTTATTATTATATGAACTTCCTTTTCGCAATCGGCGCAATGTTCGGAATTGTTTACAGTCAAGATTTCCTTTCGCTTTTCTTCTTCTGGGAAATTATGACTTGGTCTTCGTTTATGCTCGTAATTTATTCCGGCGAGAACCGTCATAAAATCGGAATAAAATATTTTATTTTCAGCGCAATCGGCGCGTATTTTCTTTTAACCGCAATTGTCGTAATTTATTCGCAAACCGGTTCATTTGAATTATCGAAAGCGGTTGCTCAATTCGGCAATTTCTCGCTCGGTTTGCAAATTTTAGTCGGAACGCTCTTGGTTCTCGGTTTCGGCGTAAAAAGCGCAATGATGCCATTGCACGTTTGGGCGCCGGACGCTTACAAAATTACGCCGTCGTCGTTTACTTCGGTATTTTCCGGCGCGCTTTCGAAAATGGGTATTTTCGGAATCGGTTTGGTTCTGTTTAAATTTGTCGTTAATACGGAATTTTATGTTTATTTCCGCGAAGTTCTCGCTTGGCTCGGCGGACTTACCGCAATGCTTGCGACGTTTTACGCAATATTCCAAAACGACGCGAAAAAGTTGCTCGCTTATTCTTCCGTTAGCCAACTCGGATATATCATCGTCGGTTTGGCAATCGGAACGCCGCTCGGAATAATGTCCGCGCTTTTCCTAATGATTTTACACGGCGTTTTCAAAGCGATGCTGTTTATGTCCGTAGGCGCGGTTTATATGAGAACCGGAACGTTGGATATGACGGAAGTTCACGGTTTGATTAGAAAAATGCCGTTTACTTTTCTTACAGCGTTATTCGGAATAATTAACGTAGCGGGCGTGCCTCCGCTCGGCGGATTTATTTCCAAATGGTTCTTGTACGAAGCGTTAATACAATCCAATCATTATTTTCTCGTGATAATAATTTTTGCGGCAAGCACCGCGGCGTTCCTGTATTTGTACAGATTTATTTTCTCGCTATTCCTTGGTCAGCAAGAAAAAGAAATTGAAAACGTAAAAGAAGCGCCGGCGTCGATGATAATTCCGATGCTTTTGCTTGCGGCGTTTACTTTGGCGGTGGGTTATCGTCCCGGAATTTTGCTTGCGCCGATTAGTTCCGCAATGGGATATTTGGGCATTCAAAACGTCGCTTGGCAAGATTCGGTTTTATTCAGCGGTTGGGGCGAAAAAGTCAATATGCTTTCGGTGTTTGCTTCAATCGGAACAATTTTTATTCTCGCCGCAATATTTATT
>WGAL01000343.1 GCA_015494845.1 Melioribacteraceae bacterium | reverse complement strand
GTTCCCGGTTTTGCGGTTCTTTCAGTTTCCTTTTTTTTCTGTTTAACCGGCAACTCGACGTCGTCGTCAATTCCGGCGGTTATTTCAAAAAATTTCAGATTGTCTTTTTCAATTACGCGCGTGGATAAAATTACGGCGTCGCCCCCGAGTTCGTTTTTCATTTTTTGCGTCGCTTCTTTGAGCGTTGCGCCGGTAATTTTTTTTATCTTCATCGAGTTTTCTTCCCTGAAAAATTAGAAAATCAGATTTCCAACTTACCTAAAAATTCAACTTCAACGTCAGCCGGAAGTTCGGTGTAGGAAAGCACAATCGCGTCCGGGAAAGTCGAGTGAATTAATCTGTAAAAATACGGACGAATTGTAGCCGAAGTTATGAAAATCGGCAAATAACCGAACTCGCGGAACTTTTGCATTTTCGCGTCGATTTCCATATTCAGTTTTTGCAACATTTCCGGACTTAATCCGAGCGTTTGCGTCGCGTCGTTTTGGTTCTGCAACGCGTTTGTAATGTAGTTTTCCAAATTTTCGCCGATAGCGACCGCGTGAATAATTCCGTTTTGGTCTTTGTAAAGGTTCGCAATCAAATCGCCGAGCGAATGGCGAACGTATTCGGTAAGCACGTCCACGTTTTGCGTAACTTTCGAGTAATCGATTAGCGATTCCAAAATTTGAACCAAATCTTTTATCGGAATTTGTTCGCGCAAAAGGTTTTGCAAAACTTTCTGAATTGTTCCGAGCGGCAAACGTTCGGGATTAATATCTTCAATTACTGCCGGATAATCTTTCTTTAAGTTTTCGAGCAATTGTTTAACCGATTGACGCGTGAGAATTTTATCGAAATGTTTTTTAATTGTTTCTTGCAAATGCGTTGAAAGAACCGAAATGCTATCAACAACAGTGTAGCCGAGCATTTCTGCTTTTTCTTTTTCGTCTTCGGAAATCCAATACGCTTCAAGGTCGAACGCAGGGTCGTGCGTTGGAATTCCGCTAATCTCGCCTTCAACAAAGCCTGGATTCATTGCAAGATAACGGTCGGTGTAAATTTCGTACCGCGCGACTACGTTTCCTTTTATTTTAATCAAATATTCGTTCGGATTAAGTTGCAGATTATCGCGAACGCGAACCGGCGGAACAAGCACGCCGTATTCGAGCGCGATGAATTTCCTTGTGGACGCTATTTTTTGGAAAAGATTTCCGCCCATTTTTTCATCGACAAGCGAAATCAAACCGTAACCGATTTCGATTTCAATCGGGTCAACTTGCAAATAATCTTCGACTTTCTCTTCCTTCGGTTCAACCTCTTCTTCTTCAATTATTTCTTCTTGTATTGCTTCTTCTTGTTTCTTTTTACTGATGAAAAATGTTGCAACGCCGGCAGTTGCGCCAAGAAACATAAACGGAATTGTCGGCATTCCTGGAATAATAGAGAAAAGCAAAATTGCGCCGGCAACAACGCCCAAAACGCGCGGATTGCTGAAAAGTTGCAACCGCATTTGTTTGTCCATAGAATCGCCTTCGGCGTTTTTCGTAACAACCATACCGGCGGAAACCGAAATAATCAACGCCGGAATTTGCGAAACCAAGCCGTCGCCGATAGTTAAAATCGTGTAAGTTTGCAACGCTTCTTTTATTGGCATTCCAAGTTGCACAACGCCGATAATCAATCCGCCTATAATATTGATTGCGTTAATAATCAATCCGGCAATCGCGTCTCCTTTTACGAATTTACTCGCGCCGTCCATTGCGCCGTAGAATTCCGCTTCGCGTTTAATGTCTTCGCGGCGGGCGCGCGCTTCGTCTTCGGTGATTATTCCGCTGTTCAAGTCGGCGTCGATTGCCATTTGTTTACCGGGCATCGCGTCCAAAGTAAATCTTGCCGCAACTTCCGAAATTCTCGTGGCGCCTTTTACGATAACAACAAATTGAATGATTACCAAAATCAAGAAGATAATAAAACCGACGACGTAACTTCCGCCGACGACAAAAGAACCGAACGTCTCGATGATTTTTCCCGCGTAACCGTG
>WGAL01000342.1 GCA_015494845.1 Melioribacteraceae bacterium | reverse complement strand
TATAAACGCCGCGCGAAAGCGTGTGAATATCAAGGTAAATAACGCCTGCAAAATTGTTCCTAATGCTTTCTAAATCTTCGAGCGATATTTCAAATCCGGAAACCATATTGATATAAATAGCGTCGTAAAAATTAAGATTGTCAACCCGGTTCAAATCGATATTCTCAGGGATGTATTCGTAAACTTCGTCGCGCTCGCGATTAGGATAAATATACAAATGATTAACCGGCATTTTCGGAACGTAATATTCCGGCAATAAATTTATTTTGGAATAAGCCGGTTCAAAAAAATTTTCGTATTCTTTTGTGAAAGTCGTTAAAAGCGAAACGTTTATTTTGTTTGCGGATAAAAAGCCCAAGACCGAGAAGTAAATACCTCCCGGTCTTGTTTTGGTTTGATTATTCTCGTGAATAATATCGACAGCCGAATGACCGATTGCAAGAATTTTATTTTTCGACATTTACCGGTTTTCTTCCGATGCTGTAATAAGTAAATCCCAATTCTTGCATATGTTTCGGCGTGTAAACATTGCGTCCGTCAAAAATCAATTTACGATTCATCAGTTTTGCAATAGTGTCAAATTCCGGATTTCGAAACTCGTTCCATTCCGTTAAAATAAGTAATGCGTCGCTGTCCGTTAACGCTTCGTATTGATTTTTTACGTATTTGATTTTGTCGCCGAAGTGGAATTTTGCATTCTCGGTCGCGGCGGGGTCGTAAGCGGCGACTTTTGCGCCTTTTTCAAGCAATTTGTTTATAATTGTAATTGACGGCGCTTCGCGCATATCGTCGGTGTTCGGCTTAAACGCCAATCCCCAAACTGCGAACTTTTTCCCTTCGATATTTCCATCAAAGTGATTTAGTATTTTATCGACCAAAATTTCTTTTTGGCGTTTGTTAATTTTATCGACTTGCTCGAGCAACGTGATTCTCGAACCTTTTTCCGACGCTGTTTTTATCAACGCGTTAACGTCTTTCGGAAAACACGAACCGCCGTAGCCGATGCCAGGGAATAAAAAGCGCTTACCAATTCTGCTGTCCGTTCCCATTCCTTTGCGAACCAAATCAACGTCTGCTCCTACTTTTTCGCAGAAGTTCGCGAGTTCGTTCATAAAAGTAATTTTTGTAGCGAGGAAAGAATTTGCCGCATATTTGGTAACTTCCGAGCTTTGCGGGTCCATTATTAAAATCGGGTTGCCTTGGCGGACAAACGGCGCGTAAAGTCGTTTCATTTTTTCTCTAGCAAAATCACTCTCCGCCCCGATTACCACGCGTTCCGGTTTCATAAAATCTTCAACCGCAAAACCTTCGCGTAAAAATTCTGGATTGGAAACCACTTCAAAATTTTCCGCGCCTTTGCTTTCGATTATTTCTTTCGTCGCTCTTGAAGTTCCAACCGGCACTGTGCTTTTGTTAACAATTATTTTGTATTCGTGCCCTTTGTTTGCCGCGAGGATTTCACCAATGTTTTCAGCAACTCCGTAAACATATTTTAAATCTGCCGAACCGTCTTCGCCTTGCGGCGTAGGAAGGCAAAGCATAATTATTTCGTTATCCAAAACGGCTTTTTCTAAATCGTCTGAAAAAGTTAATCTGCCTTTGTCAATGTTTGTTAAAAAAAGCCTTTCCAATCCCGGTTCGTAAATCGGAACTTCTCTGTTGTTTAATTTCTCAAGTTTTTTCGGGTCGTTGTCGATGCAAACTACATCGTTTCCCATATCTGCAAAACAAGTTCCTGTTACTAATCCGACATACCCCGTTCCAACTACCGCTAATCTCATTTTTACTCCTTATTTTGAATTATAATTTTCTCAAGCCTTACCTTCAAGGTATTTATTCCTTGAAGGTAAAGAAAAGCACATATTATTTGCATTTCAAGGTTTATTTTTAATAAACAAAATCTTTTTCAATTTCATCAAAACTTTTTGCTTTCAAATCTTTTTCGGAAAGAATCGGTTTTTCGACCTTCCAATCTATCGCAAGTGTTTTATCATTGTAAATAATAGCGCCTTCGCTCTCTTTGTTGTAATAATTAGTTACTTTGTAATGAAAAATTGCAAACTCAGAAAGAACCGAAAAACCATGCGCGAAGCCTTTCGGGATCCAGAATTGTTTGTGATTTTCTTCGGAAAGCTCGACCGCAACATATTTCCCGAAAGTAGGCGAACCGAAACGAACATCAACGGCAATGTCAAGAACTTTTCCGTAAATTACTTCGCAAAGTTTGTCTTGCGCAAATTCACCGACTTGATAATGCAAGCCGCGCACTGTTCCTTTAACGGAACGCGAAAAGTTATCTTGCACAAAATCAAAATTAAGTCCGAATTCTTCGAAGCGTTTTTTATTGTAACCTTCAAAAAAATAACCGCGTTCATCGCCGTAAACATCCGGCTCTAAAATTAATAATCCGTCAATTTCTGTTGTTGTTATTTTCATTTTATACCATATTAAAGTTAAATAGAAAAATATCACGTCTTTGCGAGCCAATTTGTGGTAGCAAATTGGCGTGGCAAACTATTGAAAATTTAGCTTTAACTTGCTGAACCAACAGATTGCTTCGTCAGTCTTCCGAATACCGTCGGAATTCTTCCTTGCAATGACGCGCTTTTTGTTTCTTTTTCTCCAACATTCCAGTATTCCAAAATTCCATCATTCCATCCGCCGTGTCGGGTTCCATTCATCCAATCATCCAACATTTAATATCTCTGATTCTTATGCCAATTCCACGCCGTGCGCATAATTTCTTCCAAACCGAATTTCGGTTGCCAACCCAGAATTTTTTTCGCCTTTGTGTTATCCGCCACAAGCACAGCTGGGTCACCGGCGCGTCGTCCGGTTATTTCGTAATTGATTTTCTTACCCGTTACTTTTTCCGCTGTTTCAATCATTTCGAGAACCGAATATCCGTTGCCGGTTCCCAAATTAAAAATATCGGATTTGTTGTCGTCCAGATATTTTAATGCGAGCCAGTGCGCATCAGCCAAATCGTTTACGTGAATGTAATCTCGAATTGCCGTGCCGTCTTTTGTCGGATAATCGTTTCCAAACACAAATAGTTTTTCTCTTTTGCCGAGAGCTGTTTGCATAATTATCGGAATAAGGTGCGGCTCGGGGTCGTGGCTTTCGCCGATTTCGCCTTCCGGGTCGGCGCCAGCGGCGTTAAAATAGCGCAACGCAACGTATTTTAAGAAATGCGCCGAGCTAACGTCGCGCAACATTTTTTCTATTGTGAGTTTTGTTTCGGCGTACGGATTAATCGGTTTAACGCTCTCGTCTTCTGAAATCGGAACTTTGTCCGGATTTCCGTAAAGCGAACAAGTAGAAGAAAAAATAAACTTGGGAACTCTTCTTTCAACCGCCGCTTGAATTAAATTGAAACTTCCCACTACGTTGTTTTCGTAATACATAAGCGGGTCTTCAACCGATTCGCCCACGTAAGCGAACGCGGCAAAATGCACAATTGCGTCAATGTCATATCTCGACATTGCGGAAATTAAAGCGTCGTAGTTTAGAATATCCACAT
>WGAL01000341.1 GCA_015494845.1 Melioribacteraceae bacterium | reverse complement strand
TAATAGATGAAATTGAAAAAATAAAAGCGAACTCAAAATTTTATTACGATAATTGCCGCGAAAGGAAAATTCCGTTTGTAGTTGGCGGCGTTAAATTCAATAACGGCTTGGAAACCGTTTGGCAAAATTACAATTTCAACGAGTGGTTTATTCCGCGCTTTATTTTTATCAGAACCGCAAACAAATATCTGCTCGCAATAAATTATTCGAAAATCGACAATCCCGGAAAAATCGAAAACGAACTCGACGATATTTGGCAAGTTGCGTTTCGTAATGAAAATTTTTCCAAACAAGAAAATTTAATCGGCGAACCGAAATTCATTTCCGAAATCGACAAAACCGAATGGAACAAAAAAATTGACAAAGCGCTTGATTTGATTGAGCGAAACGTAGTTTCGAAAATTGTAATTTCGCGCTACATTCATTACGAATTTTCACAAACGCCGAACTATTACGCGCTTCTTTCCCGGCTTGCCGAAAATTTTCCATACTGCACAATTTTCGGTTTCGGAAACAACGACTCGTTTTTCTTCGGCGCAACACCAGAAACGCTTTTTACCGTGAACCGTTCCTCGCTTGAAACCGACGCGCTCGCCGGTTCGATTTCTCGCGGAAAAACAATTTACGAAGATGAAAATCTCGCCAACGAACTTTTAACAAGCGACAAAAATTTGCGCGAGCACAAAAAAGTCGTTGAGTTTATTTTGTCCAAGCTCGAGAAGCACGCGCGCACAATCGTTTACCGCGACACGCCAAAAATAAGGAAGTTGCGCAACATTCAACATTTGTGGACACCGATTAAAGCGGCTTTGAACCAAAATATTTCGTTCCTCTCGGTGCTTTACGATTTGCACCCAACGCCTGCGGTTTGCGGTTCCCCGAAAGAAACGGCTTACGAGAAAATTCACGAAATCGAAAATTTCGAGCGCGGACTTTTTACCGGCGTTATCGGCTGGTTCAATTTCAACGAGATGGCGGATTTCAGCGTGGCGATCCGTTCCGCATTAATTAAAAACAGTTCGCTTTACGCATACGCCGGTTGCGGAATTGTAAAAGGTTCGAACGCGGACGAGGAGTTTGAGGAAACGCAACTTAAACTAAAACCGATACTAAGTTTGTTTGGCGAAAATGAATACTAACAAAAATTTCGCTTGGGCGCTTACTTTTGTTCGCCGCCTTGAAAAATTAGGCGTTCGCGACGCTTGCGTTTCGCCTGGCTCGCGCAACACGCCTTTACTTACCGCTTTCGGCGAAAGCAAAAAAATTAAAACGCATGTTTTTGTCGATGAGCGTGCGTCTGCATTTTTTGCTCTCGGTCTTGCAAAAAGTTCTGGCAAACCAGTCGTAATTGTTACAACTTCCGGAACCGCGGTTGCAGAACTTTACCCCGCAATAATCGAAGCGTATCAAACTTGCGTTCCGTTAATTATTTGCACCGCCGATCGTCCTTCTTATTTACGGAACACCGGTGCGAACCAAACAATAAATCAAGAAAACATTTTTGCGAACCACATCAACGCATTTTTTGATTTGCGTTTGCCGGAATTAACCGAAGCGCGCTTAAACAAGTTAATTAAAACGGCGGACAAAGCGTTCCAAACGGCAATTGAAAAAGGTCCTGTTCATTTGAATTTCCCTTTCGAAAAACCGCTTGAACCGCAAACTCACGACGCAAATCTTTCGGACAATTTATTCAAAAAAATAATCGACAAAAAAATTGTTTTGCAAAAACGACCCGCGAAGAAAATCCCCGAAAAAATTGCGCGTAAAATAGACAAGAGCGGGAAAGCCTTGATTTTATTAGGCGGAAACCTCCCCGCAAACGTCGAAAATTCAATACTCGCTTTTGCAAAAAAAATCAACGCGCCGGTTATCGCCGATGGAATTACCTCCGCGCGATTTTCACGCAACAATAAAAACGTAATCTCCTACGGCGCGGCAATTTTAAATTCCGAAATTGAAGAAATAAAACCGGACTTAATTTTATCTTTCGGCAAAGTGCCTACGACAAACCCGGTTCTGAATTTTTACGGGAAATCAACCGCATACAAAATTTTGATTAACGGAAAAGGGCGCATTCACGACCCGAGCAGAACGCACAACCAATTCGTTAATTTTCCAGAGAAAGAATTTGTCGCCGAACTTGCGCGCAAAATTTCGCCGAAATCAAAAGACTATCTCAACAAATTAAACGAGCTTGAAAATTCGGTTGCCGATTTTGCCGTTAATTTTTTGGAACGCGAAACTTTTCGCTTCGAAGGGAAAGTCGCAAAAGCAATAATTGACGCGCTTCCCGGAAAATCGATTTTGTTTGTAGGCAACAGCGCGCCGCCTCGCGACTTGGATTATTTCTCCGGGAAAAACAACAAGCGTTTGCAAATATTTTCGAACCGCGGCGCGAGCGGCATTGACGGAATTATTTCAACAGCGGCGGGAATTGCCTCGAAAGCGAAAGAGCGCGCATTTCTTTACGTCGGCGATTTGTCGTTTTTCTACGATTTAACTTTTCTTCGCTATTTATCGAAATTAAAAATTCCTTTAACGATAATTCTGCAAAACAATAACGGCGGCGGCATTTTCAAGATGTTGCCGATTGCGAATAGAAAAAAGAATTACGATAAATTTTTCAGAACAAAACTTGGTTTGGATTTTGCAAAAATTATCCGCGCTTTCGAAATCCAATATTTTCAAGCCGAAAACGAAAGCAAACTAAACGAAGCAATTGAAAATAATGGTCTTGCGCCGACGGTTATCGAAATAAAAACGGATGCGGATTATTCGGCAAAAATACGTAAGGATTTTCTCGCCGGCGTTTCTCAAATATTAACCTAATTCCTTGCCGATGCAAAAGAACATTAAAATAGAAATCGACGGATTTACTTTTAACATTATTTTTTCGGAAGCCGAAAAGCGCGGAATTCCGGTTCTTGCGCTTCACGGCTTTACGGGGAACGCAAACGATTTGTCTTTCCTCGCCGAATTTATTCCGAGCGATTTTATTATAATTGCGCCGGATTTGCCCGGACACGGAAAATCGTTTCCAATTGACGAACCGCATTTTTACGAAATTCCCAAAATAGTTGAACTGTTAAACAATCTTTTAATCTCGCTCGAATTTGAAAAAATCGTTTTGCTCGGTTATTCAATGGGCGGACGCATTGCGTATTCGTTCGCGGCGAAATATCCCGGAAAAATTCTCGGAATGATTATTGAAAGTTCCACGCCCGGAATAAAAGACAAAAACGAAAGAGAGAAACGAAAAGAAACGGACAGACTTCTTGC
>WGAL01000340.1 GCA_015494845.1 Melioribacteraceae bacterium | reverse complement strand
TCATAATTATGATAGATAACTGATAATATAATTTGGAGAAAAAATGCCAATTATAAAACCGATTTCCGATTTGCGAAACAAATCGAATGAAATTTCAAAATTAGCGCATATGTCCGACGAGCCGATATTCATTACCAAAAACGGCGAAGGCGATTTGGTCGTAATGTCAATTTCCCATTATTCAAAATTGCAATTGAAATTGGGTTTGTTGAGTAAACTATCCGTAGCGCAAAACCAAAGAATTAACGGAGACAAAGGCAAAAGTCTGAAAGACGTAATGAAAAGTATCAGAGAAAACATAAATGCCGAAAAGTAAATACCAAATCCGGTTCTTAAAAATTGCAGAAGAAGATTTGACCGAAATCGCTTCCTACATTGCGCTGGAAAATCCGAAAGCTGCAAACAAAATTGTTAACAAAATTGAGGAAGATTTATTACTGTTATCCGAAAATCCACAACTCGGAAGAATGCCAAGGGAGGAAGAAATTAGAAAACTTGGTTACAGGTATTTAATAGTCCGTAATTACATAATTTTTTACACGGTTGAAAATAAAACAATTTACATTCACAGAATACTTCACGGCGCACGGAATTACAAAAGCATCCTTTGAAAATTTCCAATACAAAAATTTAAAATAGTAGGGAACGCAAATTCATCGTGGCGAATGCGTTCCCTTAACGTTTATAATATTTTGCGTACGTAGGGACAACTCGCGAGTTGTCCCCACATTTTTTTTACTTCATCAAAATCATTTTCTTTGTTTGAACAAAATTGCCCGCGCGTAAAGTGTAGAAATAAACGCCGCTTGGAAGATTAGTTGCGTTGAATTGGAGAGAATATTTCCCGGGAGTTTGTTTTGCATTTACAAGCGTTGCAACTTCACGTCCGAGTGCGTCGTAAACTTTGAGTTTGACTGAAACCTCGGTAGATTGCCGCGTCGCTCCGCTCCTCGCAATGACGTATGAGATGTTGGTTGTCGGATTAAACGGGTTTGGGTAATTTTGCGAAAGTTCAAATTCCGATGCGGTCTGTTCGATATCATCAACTGCATTTGGCGTTAAAATGAATGTAGTGAGCGATTGAACATCAACAAAATCAAGATGCGTAAGCGAATCGCCGTTTTCATTGTAAATTGCCAAGCCCGTCATATCTTGCGCAATCAAATGTCCGTCGCTGAATTTACCGACAAAATGTTTTGCCCAAAATCCTTCCGTAATAGTTGAATCGGTATTATTCTGTAAATCAATAACAGAAGTTACGGTTTGAAATGTGGACGAATAAGCGTTAATGTGAACGTAATTATCATTAAGTTGAACAAAACTAAACGCTTTTGAAGAATCTGCCGGATACCAAGTAGCCGTAACATTGAAATTCTCGTCAATTCGCGAAACGGTTCCGTAATTATCTTCGCCGCTCCAAGTTCCCCAAGTTGCGGCAAGCAGCCCGCCTTGCTCAAGCTTGAATACGCTAACGACATTCTTTCTCAAAGTTACGCTTTGAGCAATTTCGCCGGTTTGTTTATTAACAAAAAGCACAGTATTTGCATCGAGCCCATAACCCCAATCGGCAACGGCAACGGCGACATAATTATCGTTAAAATCACACGCGCCTTGCGGATTTCCGTCGATACTGTCGATTTGCGCCACGACTTCGCCGGTTCTAAAATTAATAATATCCAACTTGCTCGTCCCCGAAAGCGTAACAAGCACTGTAGAATCGGTCAATCCCACAACGTTCCAAGCGTTTCCGTAAGTTTCCAGCGTAATTTCCAACGCGGAGTTTTGAAAAACCGTAGTGTCGTGATTTGCTCTGTAATCGAGAAAAGCGGCATCGGGAATTACGATAAGTTTTGTATCGCCGGAATTAAAGCTTCCGGAACAAACGACAAACGTATTGTTTTTGTAGTGGTAAACTTGATTTGGAATTGAACCGATTGTCCAAACACTTTTTTGAAATTCGCCGTGCGTTGCGTCCCACAATCCGAGCGAACCGTCAGCGACATTAATAAAAACAAGGATTTCATCATCGGCTTGCGAAAACGCCGTAACCGAAAAGAACAACACAAAAAGAATTGTCAGAATTTTTTTCATCGCATTTCTCCTTTTTTATTTTGTGAATTTTGTTGATTGAAAAATTTTCATACAAATTAATTTTTAATAACCGCAATATTCCCGGGATTTAATCCGCACTTGAAACGGAACAGTTCGGTTCTGTTTTTATCAAAAACAACAATCTCGCCGTTTTGCATAAAATCCTTTGGATTACCAACTAAAAATCTTTCGCGCTCGTCATCGTAAGCAAGCGAGTAAATTACATTTGAAATTGAGTTTACTTCGGAACCGGGAATAAATACGGAATCAGCAAGCGTAAAAGTATCGAGCGAGATTTTTGCAATTCCTTCGCCGTAAATGACAAACAAATCGTGATTAATTATTTTGGCTTTACCGGGATTTTCATCAATAAACAAAGTATCTTCCGGCGTTAAAGTCTCGGAGTTAATTTTTGTAATTGCGCCCAAGCCCGGCGGAACATACTCGCCAGTAGAAACAATGTAAACATAATTTTCATCAGACGCCGCAAACCGCGGGTTCTTCCACACGCTAATTTCTCTGATTACGGAATTGTTTGTAATATCAATTACCGAAACAGTGTTGCCAATTCCAAAGCCGGAATTAGCGACAAATAATTTCCCGTTACACAGAACCAAATCTTCCGGCAAATCGCCGACTTGAACGCTGGTTGTAATGCTTGCTTTGCTTGGATTAATTTCAACAACCAAATTCGAAAGCGTAGTTACAAACGCGCGCAAACTATCGTAAATAACAATATCGCGCGGGCTTCCGTAATCAGTAAAATCAATAAATCCGAGCGATTGGAAATTGTTTAAGTCAATAATTTCAATCTTTTTCGATTTGTCGAGAACAACAAAACCTTTCCCACAACATTGGGCAAAATCGTTTGCCGTATCGCCCAAATCGTTTCCGTTATTTGCCGCGGCGTAAACATTTTGATAAACTTTGTCATTTTCAATATCGTAAAACGTGAGCGAAGAATTGTTCTGTCCGTAAAGCCCTTCGTTAATTATCAAATAACCGTTCTTACCGTTTCCCGGCGGTGTGTAATCCGGTTCGTTCGAACCGCAAGAAACCAAAAGCAAAACAACCGGCAGCAAAAGAAATTTCAATTGTTTCATCTGAACTCCACAGTGTAATTGATCGATGCGGTTCTCAAGGGCATTGGATAAGATTGAATAATAAAATACGCTTCGTTAAACAGATTGTAAATATTAAGCGTGATACGGTTTTCCACGCTGGATAGTTTGAAATCGTAACCGAGCGAGAAATCGAAAATATTGTAAAGCGGCAAAACATAGCGCGGATTGTTATCGTTCGTGTAAAACCGCTCGCTAACCATTATGTAATTAATCGACGCGTGCCATCCGTTTTTAGCGTATTCCGCTTGCGCTTTCAATTGATGCAAAGGCGAATAAACCAAGTATTTATTGTATGATGCGTCGTC
>WGAL01000339.1 GCA_015494845.1 Melioribacteraceae bacterium | reverse complement strand
TGCTCGCCGGAACAATTTGGGGATTGATAATTACCGGCAAAAACTCGCTTGAAGCGGCAGGAGTTTCACGTTACGGTTTGCAACAAATTATCAGTTCGTCCAATTCTTACTACGCGCTTGTTTGGGGAAGTTTTGCCGCGAGTTTTGTCGCTGTTATTCAAACGGTTGGTTTAAAAATTTTGTCGCTTGAAAAAACTCTCGACGCTTACGTAAAAGGTTTGCGGTCAATGTTTCTCGCCGTAATTATTCTTGTTTTGGCTTGGGCGATAAGCCAAATAACAAAAGAAGTTCACACCGCGGATTACATAATTTATTTGCTTGTGGGAAACGTCGATATAAAATTGCTCGCCACGCTTGTCTTTCTCGTCTGCGCTGTGATAAGTTTCGCCACCGGAACAAGTTGGGGGACAATGGCGATTGTTATGCCGATTGTCGTTCCGCTCACTTGGAAACTCGGCGTTTCTTCCGGTTTGGCGGTTGACGTAATTAATTCATATTTGATTTCCACAATTGCGGCGGTGCTTGCCGGCGCGGTCTTCGGCGACCACTGCTCGCCGATTGCCGACACAACGATTTTAAGTTCGTTGGCATCGGGTTGCAATCATATTGCGCACGTAAGAACGCAGTTGCCTTACGCTTTGCTTGCCGGCGCGGTTTCCGTGGTTTTCGGTTCGCTGTTTACCGCGTTCGGATTTCCGTTGTTGTTAGCGTATTTGCTTATTTTTGCAACTTTGTTTGCCGTATTGTTTTTTTACGGGAAGAAGGTTTAATATTTTTTTAAGAACCGAAAATTCAATTTAATTTATTGAAACAGAATTAAGATGACCAATAAAATAAATATAGAAAATCATCCGTTGATAAGCGCAAACGAAGGCGTGCGTCCGACTTACGTTGAAGTTAATCTTGACAATATAAAATACAATTTTGAGCAAATAAAAAGGCACGTCGGCAGTGCCAAAATAATGCCGGTATTGAAGGCGAACGCGTACGGTCACGGACTTGTGCGCTTGGCGTTGTTTTTTCAAGAATTAAAAGCGGATTATCTCGGCGTTGCGGTTCTTGAAGAAGGTATTTTGCTTCGCGAAAAAGGCGTGGAAATTCCCGTCATTGTTTTGGGCGGAATTTTAGGGAATCAAGTTCCTAAATTCTTAAAATACGGATTGACAATTACCGCTTCGTCAATTGAAAAATTGGAACAAATTCAATCGGCGGCGGAAAAACTAAAAGTTAAAGCAAAAGTTCATCTCAAAGTCGATACCGGAATGGAGCGTATTGGCGTTCATTATTACAATGCGGAAAATTTCATTAGAACCGCTTTTAAGATGAAAAACATCGAGGTTGAGGGAATTTTTTCGCATTTTGCAAATTCAACGGCAAGTGATTTAACGGACGCAAAACGACAATTTGCGCGATTTGAAAAGGTTCTTGAATTTATCGAAAAAGAAAAATTTGAAATTCCATTGAAACACATTTCAAATTCCGGCGCAATTTTACAATTGCCGCAAGCGAATTTGGATATGGTTCGCCCTGGAATTATTCTTTACGGCGTTTACCCTTCCGGAGAAACGAGAAAAACTATTTCCGTTAAACCGGCGCTTACGTGGAAATCGCGCGTTGTTTACTTTAAGGTAATTACAAAAGAGCATTCCGTCGGTTACGGCTCAACGTGGACGGCAAAAGAGAACACGCGCGCGGTTACGGTTCCCGTGGGCTACGGCGACGGTTATTTCAGAAGTATGTCGCACAAAGCGCAAGTTTTAATTAACGGAAAGCGTTATCCGGTTATCGGAACAATTTCGATGGACCAGATTGTAGTGAATATCGGAAACGATTCCGCTTACAATAACGACGAGGTTGTGCTGTTGGGAAAACAAAAGAATGCCGAAATCACCGCCGAGGAAATGGCGCGCTGGGCAGGAACAATTCCGTATGAAATTCTCACAAACATAAACACACGCGTTCCGAGAGTTTACATTAGCGAATGGAAATAGCGCGTTGATTCTTCCTGTTGTTAATTGGTCAAGACGAATTTGCGTAAACGCTCGAAAAGTCAAATTAAAGTGTTATCTTTGAAGTTCAAAAAAATAAATTCAGGAAAAGAAAATGGCAAATTTTGAATTAAATGCCGAGTTAGTACAGAAGATTTTAGTTTCTCCAACGCTTGCAATTATGCGTTTTGTTCCAATCGGTTGGCAATTGCCGGATTTCAAAGCCGGACAATACGGAGTTTTGGGATTGCCTTGTTCCGCTCCGAGAATTCCCACCGCCGACCCGCTTCCTTGCGACAATCCCGATAAATTAATCCGCAGAGCTTATTC
>WGAL01000338.1 GCA_015494845.1 Melioribacteraceae bacterium | reverse complement strand
GTCACTCAAAAATCAAAGTAACCGAAATTCGCAAGATTTTATTAAATTTATTTTTCTGAAAAATAAAATGTAATCGGGATTTTTGAACTGGGAAAGAGAATATATTATCCAAACTTACGAGAACGCGGCAAATAATTTACGATTAAATTCTCACCGACTTATAAACCACACGTTGCTTAAAGAATTTTTTTCCGATTGCGAAAATTTGGAACGCTCAATCGATGAAATGAAAAAGATAACCGAGCTTGCAAAACTCGGCGTGCGGCTCGGAAAATCGGTTGAATTTACGCATTCCGTCCCGCGCTTTATCGAGTTGAGTTCCGCGATGAAAGAACAAGTAAACGAATTAATTCCGATAGTGCGCGAAGTATTGGACAGCTTTGCGCCGGAAGAACTTGCGGCAAAATTGGAGTCGATAAAAAATGTGGTTGCAGGAAAAAAAGTTAAAACTGAAGCCAAAAAATCGACAAACACTGTTGTGGAAGTTGTAAATTTAATTCGCGAAGTAGATGATTATCTTAATCTCTGTTCAGCCGGTTCTCTTTCATCCGACGATAAAGAAAAATTTGTGGAGATTGTTAGTAAAATAAATTCAGCGCTTAATAATTTCAGCCGCGATTTAATTATTGAAATGAAAAATATTTTTATCGAACTGTTTAACAGAATAATCTCGCGAGGATTTTCTTATCCTGAGGAAATAGAAGCGATGCGCGCGTGCTTAATTGTTACGGTCGCTGAATTAAAAGAAAAAGAAGTTGACGTTTCGCAATTTATTGCTTTGGCGCGGAATTCGATTTTAGAAAAGGAGGAAGAATGAATTTATATGCCGTTATTATGGCCGGCGGAGTTGGTTCGCGTTTTTGGCCTCGCAGCCGCGCGGCAACGCCGAAACAACTACTTAAAATTTTTGGCGACGACACGATGATTCAATCCACCGTTAAGCGATTGAACGGACTGGTGGATAACGATAAAATTTTTGTTATCACGAATGAAATTCAAAAAGAACAAATTACGGAACAATTACCTGATGTTCCCTCCGAAAATATAATCGCGGAACCGTTCGGAAAAAACACGGCGCCGTGTGTTGGTTTAAGCGCTGCGATAATTAATAAAATAAATCCTGATTCGGTAATTGTTACGCTTCCGGCTGATCACTTAATTTTGAACGAAGAAAAATTTAAGAACACAATAAAAACCGCTTCCGATTTTGCTTACGAAAACGATTCGCTTGTTACAATCGGAATTGTGCCAACGCGTCCGGAAACCGGTTACGGCTACATTCAAATTTCAGACGAAGAAGCGAAGCCTGGTATTTTTAAGGTTCAAACGTTTGCGGAAAAACCAAATCTTTCCACGGCGAAACGCTTTGTAAAGTCCGGCGATTTTTATTGGAACTCAGGAATGTTTATTTGGCGTAGCGACGCGATACTTTCTGAAATTGAAACTTATATGCCTGACTTATATCACGGCGTTCTGCAAATGCGCGAAGCTTACGGCGAAGAAAATTTCAACGACGTTTTACGCAATGTTTACGGACAGTTGAAGAGTATTTCAATCGATTACGGCGTAATGGAAAAATCAAAAAAAGTTTATCTCGTAAAAGGCGAATTCGATTGGAACGACGTGGGAAGTTGGGAAGCCGTTTATCAACTCTCAAACCACGACGATAAAGGGAATGCAACATTCGGCGACGTTTACGCCGAAAAAACTTTCGGTTCTTACATTTACAATCCTGAAAAGTTTACGGCGGTAATCGGAGTAGAAAACGTCGTCGTAATCGAAACGAAAGACGCGCTTCTGGTTTGCAATCGCGACGATGCGCAGAGCGTAAAAAACGTTGTCGATTTTCTTAAAGTAAATAATAGGAACGAACTGATTTGAAACGTAAACTGATTACGGAAAATGATATTGTAACGCTTGTGCGAAAAGGCGTAAACGTTTTGCACGTCGATAAGAACGCGATAATTACGCCTGCGGCGCGCGATAAAATTCACGACTTGAAAATCACCGTAATTATTGACGAAGAAAAGAAAGAGCGCGAAGTCCGTAAAAATCAAATAGATGCGGGGATGAAATCGCTAGGACGCCGAGTAGCGTTGGCTTCCGACCACACTGGGTTTTCAGTAAAAGAAGAAATAAAACAATTCCTAAAAGAACTCGATTACGAAATTGTAGACGTTGGAACGCATTCTCCGGATTCGTGCGATTATCCCGATTTCGCGTTTGCCGCGGCGAAAAAAACCGCGCTTCGCGAAGTGGATTTTGCAATAATTTTCGACGCTACGGGAATTCCTTCCGCAATAACCGCTAATAAAGTTCCTGGAATACGCGCGGCAACTTGTTACAACGAATTTTCCGCACGAAGCGCACGCGAACATAACAACGCAAACGCGCTTGTGCTCGGCGCAAGAACGCTCGGCGTCGAGACAATCAAATCGATTATAAAAACTTTTCTCGCTACTGATTTTCTCGGCGAACGTCATCAACGTCGCCTCAATAAAATCACCGAAATAGAAAAACATTTTCTCGGCGGTAAACTTTAATGGTAAAATTTGTTGAGAACGCGGTATCTGTTTCGAATGATTTTGTAGCCGTAAATTTCTCCGAATCAATCAAACCATCCGAACTATGATTTCATATTCCGAAGCGGTTGAAAAAATATTTTCGCTTCGCCGGCTGGGGATGAAACTTGGTCTCGACAACATCAAAAATTTTCTGAATGAAATCGGAAATCCGCAATTAAAATTAAAAACGCTTCACGTCGCCGGCTCGAACGGCAAAGGCAGCACGGTTGCGTTTCTTTCGTCTATTCTTGCGGAAGAAGGATTTAAAGTCGGAATGTTTACTTCGCCTCATTTCGTCGATTTCACCGAGCGCATAAAAATAAACGGCGAGGAAATCGAAAAAGAGTTTGTTGTTTCCTTCGTACAAGAACACATCAGCGCAATTGAAGAAAAACGAATTACATTTTTTGAAATAACTACGGCGATGGCGTTTCAATATTTTTACGAAAAGAATGTCGATTATGCCGTAATAGAAACAGGACTTGGCGGACGGCTTGACGCGACGAATACAATGAATCCGCTTGCGGAAATTATTACGACAATTAGTTTTGAGCATACGCGAATTTTGGGAAACTCTCTGCGCGAAATTGCGCGTGAAAAAGCGGGAATTATTAAGCGGAACTCAAAAGTCTTTTGCGGCGCAATGCCAAACGAGGCTCTTGACGAAATTGAAAAAATTGCGAAAGGGAAAAATGCGGAAATATTTACTTTGAAAAAGTACGCTTTAATTATGGACGATTACGTTAAACTTAATCTTAACGAAAATAAAAATTTTACTATTTACGGAACCGGCTTCCCAGGCGCGCACCAATTGCGAAACGCCGCGCTTGCGGTTCTAACATTGAATAAAACATTAGGAATTAACAATCCAGAAGTTTTTAGCCGCGGCTTGCTAAACGTTTACGCGAACACAAAACTTTCCGGCAGATTTGAAATTTATTCGCAAAAGCCGTTAGTGATTTTAGACGCGGCACACAATACGGAAGGAATGGAAATTTTTCTAAAAGAATTTAAACGTGAATATTCTAATAAATGTCGCAATAAGATTTTAGTGTACGGTGCGCTGAAGGATAAAAACGTCGCGGAAATTCTGAAAATGTTTCGCGGGAAATTCGATAAAATTTATTTTACCGGAATTGATTTTTACCGCGCACTGCCTGCGAAAGAAATTTTACTGATAGCAAAAAGCGTCGGTTTGGAAAACGCGGAAGTATTAATCGAGCGTGATAAATTTATTCGAGATTTTTTGAACCGTAAATCGAATGATTGTCTTGTAATTACCGGAAGCATTTATTTACTC
>WGAL01000337.1 GCA_015494845.1 Melioribacteraceae bacterium | reverse complement strand
TTTCCGCCGAGCAATTTATCGGAATGTCCGGCTCCGGTTTTGCAATCGGTTTGGCAATTGCGTCTTACGAATGGATGGCGGCGGTTACGCTTTTAATTGTGGGAAAATTCTTTCTTCCGGTTTTTATCGACAAAGGTCTTTACACAATTCCGGAATTTATCGAAAAAAGATTTGGCGTGGAACTTAAAACAATTCTTGCCGTGTTCTGGATTGCGTTGTTTATTTTCGTCAATCTCACTTCGGTTCTGTTTTTGGGCGGAAAAGCAATCGACACGATTATCGGCTCGGGCGACGGTTCGATGATTTTCAGCGCGATTCTTGTCCTTGCGTTCATTGCCGCGGCTTACTCGCTTTACGGCGGGCTTTCGGCAGTGGCTTGGACGGACGTAATGCAAGTTGCGCTTTTAATTCTCGGCGGATTAATCACCTCGTTTATTGCGCTAAACAGCGTAACGCCTGAAGGCGGCGTAATTAACGGCTTTGAACACATATTAAAATCAGCGCCGGAAAAATTTCATATGATATTGAAACGAAACGACCCGCAATATTTTAATTTACCCGGAATTGCGGTTCTGATTGGAGGAATGTGGGTTGCGAATATTTATTACTGGGGATTTAATCAATACATAATTCAAAGAACGCTCGCGGCAAAATCGCTGAAAGAAGGACAACGCGGGATTGTTTTTGCGGCGTTTCTGAAATTGTTAATTCCGTTGCTTGTCGTTATTCCGGGAATCGTCGCGTATGTTTTATTCACGCAACCGGAAGGCACGACAATTATTCCGGGCGTAAAAGAAGCGTTCTTAAAAAGCGGCGGCGGAATTAATTACGACAAAGCGTATCCTTGGTTAATCAGCGTTTTTATTCCGAACGGAATTAAAGGTTTGGTTCTCGCGGCGCTTGTTGCGGCAATTGTTTCTTCGCTCGCATCGATGCTTAATTCAACGTCCACGATTTTCACAATGGATATTTACAAAGCGCATCTGAGAAAAAACGCAAGCGAAAAGGAATTGGTAAAAGTCGGACGAATTACCGCGTTCGGCGCGTTGATTATTGCAATAATAGTCGCTCCTTTGCTCGGAAATATTCCCCAAATGTTTCAGTATATTCAAGAATACACCGGCTTGGTTAGTCCGGGAATTTTAGCCGTGTTTTTAATGGGACTTTTCTGGAAGAAAACCACAAACCGAGCCGCAATTACAGGCGCGACTCTGTCAATTGTAGTCGCGTTTTTGCTTAAACTTCCGGCTGTCGATTTGCCTTGGATGGATCAAATGCTTTATACGATGTTGATTACAATCGTAATAATAATGGGCGTAAGTTTAACTACTTCGCCGGATGTTGACGATCTGAAAGGAATTCCGCTTACGGCAAAAATGTTTAAGACCGATAAGTTTTTCAACGTTGGCGCATACACGGTTTTGTTAATTACCGCATTGCTTTACGCAATCTTTTGGTAAATCAGTTCTTTGTGCTTTGTGCAGGAGTTCTTGGTTGAAAAACTTGTTTCTGCCTAATTGGGTGTTTGGTTTTTTGTTCTAAATTTGTAGAGACGCGATTAATCGCGTCTCTACACAAAAAACAAATATCCCCGCCGGTTTAGTAAGCCAACGCCAAATGTCTTGAATAACGATTATTTACAATCGCTTTTTGTCTATTTCCGCCGCGGCGGACTTTTAACCATTTTGCCTTTCAGTCATGTTAATCACTTAATCAGGCAAATCATGGTTCAAGACACTAATATTTTCCTTATTTTCCATACAAAAAAACAAGGAATTATGTTTATGCATTCCGCGAGAATAAAATTTATTGCGTCGTTGTTTATTCTGTTTGCAAATTTTCTTTTCAGTCAAAGCGTTCACGAGTATTTTTTTAATCAATCAAAAAAACAAATTGGGAAAAACTCATCGGTTCAAAACAGTTTTATTATTCCCTGTTCCAAAAAAGAAAAAGAACTTTCCGCAACCGTTTTCGGTTTTTTGCCAGATTGGGAATACGTAAGCGATTCGAAAAAATATTTAAGATTGGATTTATTAACTCACGTCGCCGTATTCGGTTTTGTCGCCGATTCAAGCGGGGAACTGACAAATCCTATGGCTTGGCCTTGGAACGATTTAATTACAGCCGCGCACGAAAATAACGTGAAGGTAATAATGACGGTTATTTCTTTTAACGGACAAATTACCCATAAATTGCTTACGGACGAAAACGTTAGAAACACGCTTTTCGGAAATATTCAAAATATTATTCAAAGCAATAATCTCGACGGCGTAAATCTCGATTTCGAAAACGTTTACGAAAGCGACAGAGGCGAATTGTTAAATTCTTTTGTTTCCGAATTAAATAATTACCTCGACGCTTCGCTTGAAGTTTCGTTCGATTCGCCGGCGTGGAATTGGGGCGGTTGGGATTTCGGCGGATTGGCAAACGCTTGCGATTATTTGTTTATAATGGAATACGATTATTTCGGGCACTGGAGCGAGCAGAGCGGACCAACCGCGCCGCTTACCGGGAACAATGCAAATATTACGCGTTCGATTACGGAACAATATTCGGCCGTTCCTTCAAACAAAATAATTATGGGCGTTCCGTATTACGGCATTCATTGGAAAACCGAAAATAACGGCGAAGGCGCGCCGACTACAAACTTTCTCGATTATTTAACTTACCGGAATGCCAGAGCCGGCTTCGGTTGGAGCGCTCCGAAATGGTCGGAAAACTATTCGGTTTCTTGGACGGAGTGGAACGAGGACAGCGTGCATCAACTTTGGTTCGACGACGTTGCGAGTTTGGAAGCGAAATACGATTTTGCGATTTCGCAAAACTTGAAAGGCGTGGGAATTTGGGCGCTCGGATTTGACGGACGCAGAACCGAACTTTGGGATTTAATCGATAAGAAATTCGGAAGCGGAAAAGAAATTGCGCCGCAACCGCCGCTTTGTTTTTCGGTGGACGCGGTAAATAATTCCGGCGAAATTTACGCTAAATTGGAATTTTCAAAATCGGAGAACGCCGATTATTATTTAATTTATTCGAGTTCCGACGGAATTAATTTTACGGATTCGGTTCAAACAACGGATACTTTGGTTTACTTGCCGAGAACCGATTTGACTGAAGGCGAGTTTAAGTCGCGATACTATAAAGTTGTCGCCGTAAACTCCGGCGGAAAATCGCTTTCCACAAATGCGCTTGCTTGCAATTCGGTTACCGCGCAAAATGAAAATTCTCCGCGCGTGTTGGTTATCGACGGATTTGACAGATACTACGGAAATAACAACTCGTTTAATTACGTTACGTTTATTGCGCCGGTATTTGACGAATTGGAAATTCCTTTTGCGTCGGCAAATAACGAACGCGTAATAAAAAATCCCAACGACGATTTTATTTCCGTTTACTGGATTTTGGGCAACGAAAGCAGAATAACGGAAACGCTGAATTTTTTCGAACAAAATTATTTGAAAAATAAAATCGAGAACGCAACGCCCGAAAATTATTTCCGCTTGTTTATTAGCGGAACGGAACTCGGCTACGATTTGGCGGACGAAGATTATGCAAACGGCTTTGACGAAGAATTTTATTCCGGCATTTTGCACGCCGAGTACATTTCCGACGCGCCGGCGAATAATCCTTACACATATTTCGACGTTGAAAATATTGAAGGAAGCGCAATTGATTACGACGGCGTTTTTTCATACGACGATGGAACGCACGGCACGTTCGACGTCGGTTATCCCGATGCAATAAAATCAAACGTCGCGGATAGTTTGGACGATTTGATTTATGTCGGCGTAAGCGCGGAGAACGGCTACGCCGGAATTTCGTTTTCTGATGAAAATTACAAATTGGTTTACTTCGGCTTCCCTGTCGAAACGATTTTTAATTATTACAAACGGCTTTCGTTTTTGCAAACGGCGTATGATTTCTTAAATAGAAAACCAAACGACGTGGAAACCGAAAACGATTTGCCTGCGGCTTTCGAACTAAAACAAAATTATCCCAATCCTTTCAATCCAACGACAACAATAACTTACGTCATTGCGAGCGAAGCGACGCGGCTCTGCCTCAGGCGGACTGTCGGAAATTCAGCTTTGGCTTACAATGAAATAGATTGCCACGCTCCACTACGTTCCGCTCGCAATGACAGTGAGATTAATGTTTCGTTAAAAGTTTATGATGCGCTTGGACGTGAAGTCGCTACGCTTGTAAACGCAAAACAAACTCCAGGTAAATATTCGGTTCGCTTTAACGCGTTTGGGCTACCGACCGGTATTTATTTCTACACTTTACGCGCTGGGAATTTTATCCGAACTCGGAAAATGCTTCTTTTGAAGTAATAAGTAGTTAAAGTTAAAGACCTAGAAATTTCCAATAGATTTAAAATAAAAAAGTCGTCAAGGCTGAGGGCGGACCTTGACGACCGGAATGTATATTTAGGGGGAGTAAAATTTAATAAGAACTATTAAAAATTACTTACCACTAATATACAAC
>WGAL01000336.1 GCA_015494845.1 Melioribacteraceae bacterium | reverse complement strand
TTTCAGAGTTTATAACATAACGCGCGACCCTGAAATGCAAAATCCGCTTAACTTGTTTGTTCAGAACCCTGGATTGCCGTGGAAAAGCGGCGAGTTTGTTTATTTGCTCGAACCGGATATTCCCCACAAAACTTGGAAGTTCACAATCAATTTTGATTCCGCGGCTGTGGAACCTTCGCGCGGAGATATTTACAAATACGTTACGAAAAAACCTTTCACTTCCGACGATGTTTATGAAATACGAACCGAAGCGTTGAAAGTGGAAAACGACGAAGTCGATTTGAATAAAATAAAAGTGGTCCCCAATCCTTACATAGTTTATAACGTAACGGAACAAGCGGCAAGTTCCCCGGATAGATTTACGCACAATTTACGCTTTACCCACTTGCCGAAGGAATGTACGATAAAAATTTATACGGTAAGCGGACAATTGGTGAAAACGCTTCATCATTCGAGTTCCTCTATCGGCGAAGAATCGTGGAATTTGTTGAGCGAAGAATCGTTAATGGTTTCCTACGGAGTTTACGTTTACACGGTTCAAACGCCCGACGGGAAACATAGAATCGGCAAGTTCGCGATAGTTTGGTAATTATTAGTGAAAACAAACGGTAAAAAATAAACGAATGAAAAGATTAATATTCAAGACGGTTTTGCTTGCGACGTTATCGTTAACGTTTGCAACGAATTTTTTGAACGCGCAAGATCTCACGAAAGTCGGAACGACATCCGCGGATTTCCTTTTGATTGAAGCAGGCGCAAGGGCGCAAGCGATGGGCGGCGCGTTTATCGGCGTTGCCGACGACGCAACGGCTCTTTATTGGAACGCCGCCGGCGCCGGACTAATCGGGAAAACGGCGGCTCAATATCAATTCGGAAAAAGGTTCGCCGATATTACTCACCATTTTATGGCAATTTCTTATCCGCTTACCGGCGAGGACGTTATCGGACTTTCGGTTCAATATTTGGATTACGGCGAAATGGAAGTTACGACAATCGACGAACCGGAAGGAACCGGCGAAACTTTTACCGCAAGCAGTCTTGCGCTGAATTTCACTTATGCGAAGCAATTAACCGACAGAGTTTACGTCGGATTTACCGGCAAATATATTTACGAGAAAATTTGGATGGAATACGGAAGCGGCTTTGCGTTCGATATTTCAACAATGTACGATATGCCTGAAATCGGTGTGCGAATCGGAATGGCAATTAGCAATCTCGGACCGGAAATGGGAATCGACGAAGGACCGCATCTTACTTTTTACAGACAAAAACCGGACGATTATCCCGGAAGTCCGCAACCGGAATCGCAACTTGTTACGCAAAAATTTCCGTTGCCCACCGGTTTTTCGCTTGGAATTTCGTCCGTGTTGGTCGGCGCTAATTCTCCTTTCATAAAAAGCGGGGAGCATAAAGTCCTTTTGGCGGCAAGCATAAACGATTTCTTCAACGCGCCGTTCAGAGGAAATTTCGGTTTGGAATACGGTTGGCGCGACGTCGTTTTTTTGCGCGGCGGTTACCGGCTCGGCTACGATACGCAAAAACTTTCGCTCGGTTTCGGTTTGAATTTTTACCGCTTCACCAATCAGGATATTCGCGTGGATTACGTTTGGGTTGATTACGGCGATTTGGAAGGCGTAAACGTTTGGTCTATAGAATTCAGATTTTAATTAGTTAGCGCATAAAACTTTTCCTTAATGTCAGCGATAAAAAAATATAAAACATATTCCGACGTAACTCCGCTTGGCGTTGCCGTCGGTATTTTTATCGGCGTTTTAATGACGGCGAGTTTCTCTTACGCCGCGCTTGTCCTCGGATTTTCCACAAACGGTTCGCCGGTTGCGGCGGTTCTCGGCTGGGGAATTATGCGCGCAATTTTCAAACGCGGAACGATAATCGAAAATAATATTATTCAAACTGTGGCTTCCGGAATAAATACTTCAACCGCCGGAGTGATTTTTACCGTTCCGGTTTTGTTAATACGCGGCGCGAACTTCGATTTTATTTGGGTGCTTGCCGCTTGCGTTGCCGGCGCGATACTCGGCGTGGGCTTTATTATTCCGTTGCGCAAACAAATGATTGACATTGACCGTCTCCGTTTTCCTTCGGGAACCGCAATTGCGAGCATTTTGAAATCGCCGGCTGAAGGAATGAAAAAATCCAAATTGTTGATTTACGGCGCGGCGCTTTCCGCGACTGTTTATTTGATTACGCGCTTTCCCGATTTGGGTTTGCCGCAAATTATTCCGTCAAGTTTTGATTTAAATTCCATTATCGGTTTGCCCCCTTATTTCAAAAATATTTGGGCTGTTTCTTTGCTCAGCGTCGGAATAGGTTACATCGCCGGAAGAAACGGCTTGTTTGTTCTTGCAGGCGGACTTTTGGCGTATTGGCTTATCGCTCCGTTTTTTATCGGATTTAATCTTTTGCCGGAAAACGTGGAAATCGCCAAAGCGGCGGATTTTGTTCATTCGCAAATGACGCGCCCCGTCGGCATCGGGATGTTAATCGGCGGTTCGTTAATGAGCATTGTTTTGATAATTCCCGCGATAAAAGCGACAATAAAAAGTTTTAACGTAAAAGCGATTTCCGGCGCTGGAAGCGACGAACTTTCCATAAAAGTTTTGTATAAAGTTATCGCCGCCGCTTTCGTTCTCTTTCTCTTGGCGGGATATTTTACTTCGGATATCGATTTCTTAACGGCGGTAATCGTTTCGGTTGTCAGCACTTTTTGGTTAATGTTTGCGGGAATAATTGTTTCGCAAGCGACTGGTATGACCGATTGGACGCCGATTAGCGGAATGTCTTTAATAGCGGTGGCGATTTTAATGATGTTTCTAACGCCGGAACAAATTTCAACCGCCGTTCTTATTGGAGCGGGCGTTTCCGTAGCAATTGCCGAAAGCGCCGATATGATGCAAGACTTGAAAACCGGACACCTTGTAGGGAACTTTCCGGTTCAGCAACAAAAATTGCAATTGTTTGTAGCGGGATTAGGCCCGGTAATTTCGTTAAGCGTTATGCTTTTGATTTGGAATTCGGGCGGAACCGACCCTGTAACCGGCGCGAAACTTCCCGGTTTCGGGCCCGGAACGGAAATAGAAGCGCCGCAAGCCGTTGCGCTCGGCGCGACAATAGACGCGGTTCAAAACGGCGACGTGCCTGTTGCAAAATTTTTAACCGGCGCTATTATCGGGGGCGCGCTTTCGTTTACGGCAATTCCTGGTCTTGGCGTGATTATGGGAATTTCGATGTATCTTTCGATGAAATACATTTTGCCGTACGGTTTGGGAAGTTTAATAAGCGTTTTTATGATTCGGCGAAAAGGGAAGAAGTGGTCGGAAAAATGGGCGGTGCCTTTTGCCGCCGGCTTGATTTTGGGCGAAGCGCTTTTGATAATAGTTTTCGCGTTGCTTAAAGTCGGGGGCGTAATCTGATGTTGAATAAATTGGCAATAGCGTTAATTTTTTTCGGCGTTATTTTTTCGGCAATCTTCGCGTCGTTTATTCCTATTGATTGGACAAATTTTTCCATCTCGATTGTCGTTTTAATTATTGGAATTTCGTTGCAGCGTCGCGGAATGAAAAACGCGTTGAAAACCGAGACGAATAAAAACAATACTCTCGACGACTTTCGCGAACAAATTATTAAATTAAAAAAGGCGGTTGAAAAGTATTCGGAAAATCTTTCTTCAGAAATATCGGAAAATATTGACGAGGAAATTAGTTCGATTATGCCTGAGGTGGAAAATTTCAGATTTGCGATTGTAGAGGAAATCGGCGTGGCTAATTTTACGGAATTGATTTCCGTTTACGCAAAAGGCGAGCGTTTGATTCGCCGCGCGGTTTCGGCGACAATAGACGAGTATTTTGAAGACGCGAAAAGATATTTTAAGGATTCAGTAAATTTACTGGAAAAATCGGTTGAAATGATTGACAAATTCAGGGAAGAAATAAAATGACGGAAACGGCGCAAGAAAAAGCCGCAAGAATCGGCAAGAAAATTCGCGAGACGATGACGCAATTCGGTATAACGGTAAAAGAATTATCGAAAAAAACCGGAATTGAACTTCAAACGCTTTATTCGATTTTGAACGGACATCATCAGGCGAGCGTTGAAAAATTGGAAGCGATAAGTCGCGTGTTGCATTTAAGCATTGACGCTCTGCTCGATTTGGAAGTAAACACGTTCCCGATTTATGCCGAACCGTACGAAGCGTCGTTCAGCTACGCGCAGTTCGAAGATATTTGGTTTGGCCCGACAGGCGGCGAAAGAATTTCTGTTTCGAGAAATTTCAGCGTAATGAACCACAGCGTGAAATTGCGAAAGGAATTTCTTGAAAAAATTTACGGACTAAAAGGTAATGAACTTAAAGTGGCGCTCGACGCTTTTGAAAAGAGAATGGAAGTTATTCGCGAAAAAGAAAAAAGGCGGCTCGAACTCGTAGTGGATAGCGAAGTTACCGATTTTATTAAACAACGCGAGCCGTTCGATAAACTTTCGAAAAAACTTGTGCAAGAAAGCGTTGAAGGCATTATTGACAGACTTGAAAACGACCCGCTGAATTTTGAAGTCGTGATTATTCCGAGACAATTTTTCTTGGTTAATTACGAAATAATAAACCGCGAGGTGATTTTATTCGATTTGGGAAGCGTGTTTTTCCGGCAAACTCATCCTGCATTGTTGCAACATTTTATTAACGAGGTCGAACAACTGAAATATAAAAAATCCAAAATTTCGGAACGCTCCGACGTGATTAAATTTTTAAGGAAATTGTTAAATGAGAAACGGTAGCGGCGCAAGCAAACATAACGAATTATTGCAAACCATTATAGATTTGGCGCGTTTCAGAACGACGGAGAATAATTTTCCCGAATTTGAAAAGGCGGTAAATTACAT
>WGAL01000335.1 GCA_015494845.1 Melioribacteraceae bacterium | reverse complement strand
TTTATTTCTTCTGTCGTCCGCGATGTTTTCCAAATGGTTCCAAATGTTGTTAAAGAATCGGCGCACGGAATGGGAAGCACGCTTTGGGAAGTTACAAGCAAAATCACAATCCGCTACGGCTTGCAAGGAATAATCGGCGCAGGACTTTTGGGCTTGGGAAGAGCAATCGGCGAAACAATGGCGGTAACTTTCGTTATCGGAAACAGCCACGTAATTTCAACTTCGCTTTTTTCTCCGGCTAACAGCATTACTGCTACGCTTGCAAACGAATTCGCCGAAGCCTCCGAACCGCTTTATTTAAGCGCGCTGATTGAACTCGGATTGATTTTGTTTCTGATTACGTTCGTTATTCAAATCTTTTCAAGAATTTGGTTGAACCGCGTTAAAAAATCGATGGGAAGACAATGAAACCGCGTTCGCAAAAACCGAGAAAATTTTACAATAAATTCGCCGAAGTTCTCGCATGGCTTGCCGCGTTCTCCGGCTTGTTTATTTTAGGTTGGATTTTGTACACAATTACCGTACGCGGATTCGCGGCGTTTAATCTCGCGTTCTTTACCGAACTTCCCAATCCCCCGGGAATTGAAGGCGGCGGATTAGCGAACGCGATAATCGGAACGGTTGTTTTAACCGCGCTCGCGACGCTAATCGGCGTTCCACTCGGATTGCTTGCCGGAATTTATTTAAGCGAGTTCGGGCAAAATTCAAAATTTGCAGAAACGGTGAGATTTTTTTCTAATATGTTAATGGGAACGCCATCAATTATCATCGGAATTTTCGTTTACACGTTGCTGGTTTTACCTTTCGGAAATTTTTCGGCGTACGCCGGTGCGACAGCTCTTGCCGTGATGATGTTTCCGGTTGTAGCGAGAACAACGGAAGATATGTTGCAACTTGTTCCATCTTCGGTTCGCGAAGCCGCGCTTGCTTTGGGAACGCCGCGTTGGAAAACCACTCTGCAAATTGTTTTTCGCTCGGCAAAAAACGGATTGATTACAGGCGTTCTGCTTGCCGTAGCGAGAATCAGCGGCGAAACCGCGCCTTTACTTTTTACCGCGCTCAACAGTCCGTATTGGCTTTCCGGCTTAAACGAACCGGTTCCGAACTTGACCGTAACAATTTTTAATTATGCGATGTCGCCATACGAAGATTGGCAGCAAATGGCTTGGGGCGCGTCGTTACTAATATCCGTAGGCGTTTTGAGCGTTACCTTGATTACGAGATTTTTACTGAAAGAAAAACACGCTAAATAATTTGAGGAAGAAATGGAAATAAATTCCGAAGTTTTTGCTGAAAGGAAAGACACGGAAGTAAAAACAAAAGGGAAAATCGAAGTCAGAAATTTGAATTTCTATTACGGCGAACACCAAGCGCTTTTTGATAATAATATCAACATCGAACCGGGGAAAGTTACCGCGATAATCGGGCCTTCTGGCTGCGGGAAATCGACGCACTTGCGCGTTTACAACCGCATCTTCGAACTTTATCCCGAGCAACGCGCGGAAGGAGAAGTTTTGCTCGACGGCGAAAATATTCTCTCTCCGGAAGTTGATTTAATCGAATTACGCAAACGCGTGGGAATGATTTTCCAAAAACCGACACCGTTTCCGATGAGCGTTTTCGACAACGTTGCTTACGGCTTGAAGTTGCACTACAAATTGAGTAAATTGGAATTGCGGGACAGAGTTGAAAACGCGCTGAAACAAGCGGCTCTTTGGGACGAAGTGAAAGATAAATTAAACAAGCCCGGAACCGCTCTTTCCGGCGGGCAACAACAACGTTTGAGCATCGCGCGCGCAATTGCGGTTGAGCCGGAAATTCTTTTAATGGACGAACCGACTTCGGCAATCGACCCAGTTGCGACGGCGAAAATTGAAGACTTAATCGAACGTTTGCGCGGAAAATATACAATCGTAATCGTTACGCACAATATGCAACAAGCGGCGAGAGTTTCCGATTTCACCGCGTTCTTTTACGAGGGACACATCGTTGAATATGGAATTACAAAAGAACTGTTTACGCGTCCGAAGAAAAAACAAACTGAAAATTACATAACGGGAAGATTTGGATAAAAAAGGAAGGAAATAAAAATGACTTTACATTTCCAACGCGAAGTAGAGAAATTAAAAAAAATGCTTTTGAACGAAGCGGCAATGATTGAAAACGGATTGCAGAAAGCGCTTGTAGCGTTGCGCAACCGCGATGAAAATCTTGCAATTGAAGTGAAAAACTACGACGACGAAATCGACACGATGGAAATCGAAATCGAGGAAGAAGCGCTGAAAATTCTCGCCTTGCACCAGCCGGTTGCAATCGATTTGAGATTTATCGTTTCAGTAATTAAAATTAACAACGACCTCGAACGCATCGGCGATTTAACTTCCAACATTGCCGCGCGAACCGCTGAAATTACAGATTTCCCGCATTTGCCGATTCCCGAGAATATCGAAAAAATGGCGGACGTTGTCCTCGGAATGGTAAAAGAAAGTCTCGACTCTCTCGTAAACCTCGACGTTCAGCTCGCCCAAAAAGTCTGCGAAGACGACGAGACGGTGGATAATTATCACAAACAGACTTACGAAATGGTTGCGGAAAAAGTCAAAGCGGAACCGGACAATATCAAATTTTTCTTAAAAATGCTCGGCATTTCGCGTTACCTTGAACGCATCGCCGACCATTCGACTAACATCGCTGAAGATGTAATGTATATGGTGGAAGGGAAAATTTCGCGTCATGGCGGAGGAATTTAGATTGTGGGACATTGCAACCTTGAAGGTACTTGTTTCCTTCAAGGTTGCCAAAAACTTATATCTACCTTCAAGGAGCAAGCACCTTGAAGGAAAATAAGTTGCCGTGGATTATCTCGCAAAGAAATTAGACACTAAACAAC
>WGAL01000334.1 GCA_015494845.1 Melioribacteraceae bacterium | reverse complement strand
CCCTTTTTGCGTATAAATATGAACCAAAATCGGTCCGTTGTATTTTTTGATATACTCAAAAGTTTGAACCAGTTTGGATAAATTATGTCCGTTGAAAGGCCCGAAGTAACGGAACCCGAGCGCTTCAAAAAGCATTCCGGGAGTTACAACGGCTTTAATTCCGCTTTCCAAACGCGCGGCAACTTTCCGCAATCTGTCGCCGAAAGAATCAAGTTTGCCGGTCAAATCCCAAATTGCGCCTTTAAATTTGTTGTATTCTGGATGCGCGGTAATCTTAGTAAAGTAATTGGAAAACTGCCAAACGTTCGGCGAAATCGACATTTGGTTGTCGTTCAAAACAACAATTAAATTTTTCTTCAGCATTCCGGCGTTATTCATTGCCTCGTAAGCCATTCCGTTTGTCATTGCGCCGTCGCCGATTACAGCAATTACTTTTCTGTCTTCGTTGTTTAAGTCAGACGCAGTCGCCATTCCAAGCGCCGCGGAAAGGGAAGTGGCAGCGTGTCCAGCGCCGAAAGTATCGTATTCGCTTTCGTTACGTTTCAGGAAGCCGCTTATTCCGTTTAATTGGCGGATTGTGTGCATTTTGTCGCGGCGTCCGGTAATTATTTTATGCGGATACGCTTGATGCCCGGTATCCCAAACGAGCAAATCTTTTGGCGTATCAAAAACTTTGTGAAGCGCAAGTGTAAGTTCAACCACGCCGAGACTTCCGGCAAAGTGTCCGCCGGTTTTGCTTATAGTATCGATAAGAAAATCGCGGATTTCTTGCGCAAGTTCAATAAGTTCGCTGTTCGTCATCGAACGAATATCGGCGGGGTCGTTAATATTCATTAAATATTTGTATTCTCTTTCCATTATTTATTTCCTTTCAACAAATTTCCCTAATCAATTAAACCTAAACTATAAAGTTAAAATTACTTAAATAATAATACAATCAAAACTAAAACAACAACTCGTCGTCTTCGTCTTCCGTTTTGTTTTCATCTTCGAATTTTATCGACAGTTTTTCGATTTTCAACTCGGCGTTTTTTATCTCGTCGTAGCAATATTTTGCGAGTTTCGTTCCTTCTTCGTAAAGCGAAATCATTTCGTCGAGCGATGTTTCGTCGCTTTCAAGCAATTCAGAAATTTCTTCCAAACGTTTTAACGCGTCTTCGAATTTTAATTTTTTCTTTCCCAATTTACTATTCCCAAATTTTTATCGTAAAACTGAATATCAAGTTCGTCGCCTTCTTTTGCGTCGTCGGCTGATTTCAAAATCTTGCCATTTTGCCGCACAATCGAAAAGCCTTTCTTCAAATTGTTTTGAACATTGTTGGCGTTAATTGTTCTTTCCGCTAATTCTATTTTATGTTTCCACAAATTTAATTTGCTTTCAACAGCTTTATCGAAAGACAACACAATATTATCAATAGTTTGATAATAATTCATTACTTTATCTTTTATGCGCCGAAAGCCGTAAGAACCAATAATTTCGGCTACTTTATTTCTTTTCGCGTCAAGGTAAGCGTCCAAAGATAATTTTGAAGTATATAAAAAATCGCTAATAAATCCAAGAATTTCATTTATGTTTGGCGTGGCAAGCTCCATTGCCGCGGTCGGCGTAGGTGCGCGTAAATCCGCGACAAAATCAGCAATTGTAAAATCGACTTCATGTCCCACGCCGCTGATTACCGGTTTTTTCGATTCGAAAATGGCGCGCGCTACAATCTCTTCGTTAAACGCCCACAAATCTTCGAGCGAACCGCCGCCGCGCCCGACGATAATCACGTCGATTTCGTCAATCGTATTCAACGCTTTAATCGCTTTTACGATTTCTTCCGCCGCGCCTTCGCCTTGAACCCGCGCAGGCGCGTGAACTAATTTTACGAGCGGATAACGCCGCGACGCGGTCGTAATCATATCGTGCAAAGCCGCCGCGCCTTCGGCCGTAACAATACCGATTACTTGCGGAAATTGCGGAATTCGCTTTTTGAATTTTTCGTCGAACAATCCTTCCGCTTGCAATTTTCGTTTCAATCTTTCGAACGCCGCTTGCAGTTCGCCTTCGCCGGCGGGGGAAATTTTACGCACGTTAATTTGGTAAGAACCGC
>WGAL01000333.1 GCA_015494845.1 Melioribacteraceae bacterium | reverse complement strand
GTCCTAATGTGCTTGCTTTTACAAGGGAATACGGAGATGAGAAATTTCTAATTGTTGTAAATAAAGGCGAAAAGGAAATTGCTTTACCGTCTTCATTAAAAAAACAAATTAACGCTTCAAAAAAAATATTTTCCGCGAACGGCGAAGGCGAAAATTATTCAACGGAATTAAATCCTTACGAAGCGGTAATTTTCAAAACAATTGAAAAATAAACATTTACTTTAATTTTACCGCTTTAACAAGCAAATACTTCTTAAAATTGACTTTAATTTTATTTTCGCCTTTATTCAAATCTTTGAGTTTTTTATCATTCACATAATCGTAAACCGCATAAGCGTTGTTTTTATCCAAACCTCTCAATTCAACCTCGCCGTTAAAATTCTTTGCGTAAAAGGCGTAAAACAAAGTGTCGCCTTTTTCAATTACGTGAGTTTCCGGTTTATCGAAACCGATGTCGTAAAGTTCGCCCAAATATTTTCCTTTCGGCAATTGATATTTGTCGTAAATATCAATCCACTTTTTCCATTCTTTTTCTTTCTCTTTAGTAAGACTGACGTCGCCGCTTTCTTTATTGCGATAAACTCCGACAGGCCAAGTAAATTTTGTTCCTATAACTCCGCCAACGCCGATTGTGGAAGCGAAGTCGCTTTTGTTGTCGCTTAATTCTACGTGGTCGCCGTAGTAAGGCGCGTCGGGACCAATTAGCGCTTTAAATGTTTTCCCTTTTAAGCGGATTTGCCAAGAAGAAACCGGGTCGGACGCGACGACTTGATTAATGTACGGAAGCATATAAAAGTTATATCCGGTGCCGCACGGACAAACTTCAATTACGGCGTTGCGATTTATTTTCATTGCCTCGTCGTAAATTGTTTGAAAAAATTTCGGCATCGCCTCGGTCGATTCTTCCGGTCTTTTATGACGATGCGCTTTATTGTAGCAAGGCGGCGCGCCGTTCAAATGTTGTCCGTCTATTTTCAAACCGTCAAATTTCCAATCTTTAAGAAATTTACGAACCAATTTTCTTGTGTATTCGAGCGTCTCGTTATACGCCGGACAAAGATAATAACTGTCCCACCAAGTAATATCCACGGGCTTTTGCTCTTTATTTAACAAAAGCATTTCGGGATGTTTTTTGATTAATTCGGTTCCGGGATCGACGGCAAGCGGCGCCCACCAGAGTTTGGCTTTCAATCCTTTTTTATGAATTTTCTCGACAAACTTTTTCATATCTTTTTCGCCGCCGGGAAACTTTTCCGGATTCAAGAACCAATCTCCCTCGGCGGTTTGCCAACCGTCGTCTAGAACCACCCATTTGTAACCGAGTTTTTTTACTTCCGGCAACGTTCCGAGAACTTTATTTACGGTAAATTCCCGCTCGTAACCCCAAGCGCACCAAATCGGTTCGTAAGCGTCCGCAGGCGGTTTATTGAAATGAAATCCGCGATGTTCCCGCATAAATTCGGCAAACATTTTAAGAGTGTGAAAATAATCTTTTTTATGCGTGGAAATAAAAGTGGTAAAAGTTGAAAACGATTTTTGAGGCAAAAGCGGAATTTTCTTCTCGTATTCTATTTTAACATTTACTCCGCCTAATTTTTCATTTCGAACAACCGGAAGCGAAACCAATTTAGGAACTTTCTCAACGTGCCCGATAGCGAACCCGAAATCTTTTTTCCAAATATCGACAATAGGAACGCCGCCGCCGTAATCAGACGCGTTCATTCCCATATAATTTTTACGGGCAAATCCGTTTTTAACTTGCAAAACCCAGTCGGGGCGTTCTTCGTAAGTTGCGCCTTGGTAAGACCAAATAATTTCCGACGTGTCTTTTTGCGGAATAACGTAATCGTTATTCACCCATTTCTCAACGGTAATATTTTTCTTTGAAAGATTTGTGTAAGTTACCTTTGTGAAAATGAAATCCGGAAAATCATTGTAAACCGTAACGACAAGCGTTTTAAGAACGCTGTTTTTACTAATTCCTTCAATAGTCCAAATTCGTTTCCCTTTGTCTTTTTTCTTGTTTTCGGATACAAGCGTGAAATCCGTAATTTTTCCGCTATCGGTAACAATATATTCCGACGGCTTAAAAGAATTCGTTATTTTTTTCTCCGGCGAATAATCGGAAAAAACTTGCGTGTAGAGTTTATCGTTTACTTTCAGTTTTAATTTGCCCGAAGTAATCGTAATTTCATTTTTATTGTTTGAACACGAGGCAATAAAAAAAACGAAAGTAAATAAAAACAGCGCGGTTAATTTTCGTTTTATCATAATAAAGAACCGTTTAATTAAGAATTTTGCAGTTAATTTGCGTTTAACGATAAATGATAATTTTTCCGGTTTCGCCTTGAATATCATTTGCCGAAAGCGTTATGAAAAGCGAGCGCGATTTAGCGTCAAAACGTTTTTTTAGAACCCGGATATTTTTATTCAACGAACTTATCTTCTTAACATTTTTCGTTTTAATCTCTATTTTCTGCGTCCCGTAAGTTCTCAATTCAACAATCAAATTATTGTTATGCTTTTCAATTGAATAAATATTGCTTGTTCCGTTATTAACGACAATATCATCCGGAATTCGCTTCCCTATTTTTATTTTTACCGAGTATTTTTTTCTTTCCAACTTCGGAATAAACAAAAAGCCGTAACCGGAATCTTCATAATACGAAGGAATTTGCGAATTATCCAACTTTGCTTCCGAAACGTGTTCGCCTTTTTTCAGTTTTACTTTCAGAACCAACAAACCGAGCAAGGAGTTTTCGTAAACTTCCCCGGGCATTTTACGATTGTCAATTCTTATTTCGCCGGATTTTTTCCTCGTGATTTTCGCATACTTTTTATAAAGCCACTGTGAGTAAAACTGCTCGGTGTTTTTTGCGTAATAGCGCGTTCCGCTCGCTTGAATATTCTTGAAAAAATCAATCCATTTGCGGTTAAGTTCGTCTTGCAAAAAATCATCGGTTGCGAGCCAATTGCTCCAATGCGTTTCAATTACGTTTGTCTTAAATTCAGTAAACGGACGTTCGGGCAATTTCGCAACCACATACCAATCGTTTCCGTAATTGTATCGGTTCAGAACTAAAACTCCGTGGTCGATTCCCCCGCCAAATTCAATCGGCGGATTTAATTCTTCAACTTTTTCGAACCAAGTATTTGCAAATTTAACGCCGTATTGTCTTAACACGCTTGTCGTGCTGTATTCGCCTTCCGGGTTCCAGTATAAAGCCCAACCGCACGGCACAAAACTTTCGGGGAACGAATGTCCGTTTTTTTTATCCAAACCGTATTGCGATAAAATTTCTTTGTAACCTTCAACATGTTTGTGCAAATCCGATTCGGGCCACGGTTTGTCGTTTTCCATATCGTACCATTCGGCGCGCGTTCGTTTTCCGTTTTCCCAATGTTCATGACCGATTCCGTGCAAGCCGAATTCAAGATAAGCGGAGTTCTCGCGGACGTAGTCCATAATTTTTATTTGCTCCGGCGAAATATTTTCCGAATTATCCCAATTCCTTCCGGCTTGCGTCGCCGTGGGATAATTCCTCAAAATATTCAGTCTGTCCATTTCGGCAAGAACAAATAATCCTTGGAACCGTATTCCGAGTTCTTTGCCGATTTCAACAAACGGATAATAATCGGAACGTTCCATTTTTCTCTTAAATCCAAGTCTCCAAGGACCGCCGGTTTCCGCGAGAGAAGAGCCGTTCATCCAACCCAAATCGTCGATTGCGGTCATAAACGGCTCAGGAAAAATAACTCTGTTCAACATTTTAATTACCTAACAAACTCAAAGCACAATAAAGATTTTTCCGGTTTTTACGCCTACGTCCGAAGTAATGTAATAAAAATAAACGCCCGAAGAAACGAGTTGGTTGTATTTATTGTGTAAATCCCAAATTGCGATACTCGGAGCGAGCGAATTGCCTGCGTCGTGATAAATTGTTCTTATCAATTCGCCTGCGGAATTAAATATTTTAATTGTCGCCTTTGACGGCATATTGACGAATTGCACGGCGTGTTCGTTTTGTCCCTGTTCCCAAAGCGCGGCAACTTTGTAAGGATTGGGAACGACGCGAACATCGTCAAGGTTTTTAGTCGCAACCGGCGCGTGAGCCACGACTTCAACGGTATTGTTGACCTCTTGCGGATTATTGCTGAAACTGTTTTCCAACGGGCCGATAATTCCGTTGCCGGAATCGTATGCGGCGACGTAGTAACGGTATTTAAGCCCGTTAATCACATTATTATCCGTAAAAATATTTACCGTGTCGCCCGGTGAAAAAAGTTTGTAGTTATCGCCCGGTTGAACGACGACTCTTTGTTGCGACCAATCGTCGTCGCCGAGATAATACCAAGCGTAACGGGGAATAGTTTTGTAATATCCGGTTATTCCGTCCTCCAAATCAAATTGTTTAAGCGGAATGTAATGCGTTCCTCCGTCGAAATCGTTAAAAGATTCGTCGCCCCAAGTTACGCCGCCGTCCGAAGAACGGTAAATTTTATACCCTTCAAATTGCGGGTCGCGCTCGCTGTTGTTGCTCCAAACAATTTTAATTTTACCGTTATCGGGAACAGCTTCTACTTTTGGCGCAGACGGCGCATCGACGACTTCCCAATTATTCCGGTATAAAGTTAGCGCGCGTTTGGCGTTTTCTTTCAAGTTCTTTTCGCTTGTTCCGAAAACCGTGGCAAAAATAAGCGTATCCGATTCGCCGGGATTTAACGTAAAAGGAACCGAACCGAGCGTCTGCAAACCGTCGGCGCCAAGTCCCAAATAATAATTAGGCCCGCCGTTATCGGCGTCGGGAATTCCGTCGCCGTCAAAATCGTCGTCAATTCCGTCGTCGTCGCTATCTTGCGGGTCGTTTTCGTTCATTACATTGTACTCAAAATACCAATCCGGACGCGCGCCGTTACCCGCCGGCGTAGTCGCTTGCATCCAAAAGTGGAACGCGTCGTAAGTCGCAACTTTATGGTCTCCGCCGGGCATTCTCAAAGCGACAACTCCCGCGTACGGAATTTGGTCGGGAGGAATTGTTCCGCCGAAAGGACTTTCTTCATAACCGTCGTCATCCGTGCCGTAAGCCAATTGTAGAGCCGGGTCGTAGTAATGCCGGTCGGCGTCGTATCCGATGCCGGGATAAAATTCCGGAATGAAACTGAAATCAGCGTGAATCGCAACTCTCATATCGTGAATCGGCGCGTCGCCAATGTTTCTGATAACGTAAGCCCAAACAATAAAATTTTCGTAAAGCGTGCCTTTCCAAGCCATTCCGTGAATTATCATTTGCGTTTTAAGAAAATTCGGGTAAACGCGTCCCGTCGCGGTCAATTGGTCGGTTCCGCCCCAAGCTTCCACCACGGAAAAACTTTCCTGATCGGCAATTTGCTTTCCGTTTTCACCGAAACCGGGCCAACCCGTTACGGAATCCCGTAAAACAGGGTCGTTAAGAACCGGATAAACGGAGGGCCAAGAAACTGGCCAAGTTGAACTGTCGGTGCTCATACAAGCTTTGTCGCCGTTTACAAATTCCGGATAAGGAAAGAAATGTTCCTCGTCCCAAAAAGCGGCGGGACCTTCGTCCATTGTCGCGTCGCAAAACGCAACGTATTCATCCGCAGGGTTAGGCCAACCGCCAACGGCGCCGGAATCTTGGTCCAATGGCGCGCCGACGACAACGCCCACGCACGTTCCCCAGCTGTAACCGCTTCCCGCAGGATATTCAAAAGCAGGCGGACGCGCTAACGAAAAATTCTGCTCGTTTCCGTCGCAAAGTTCGCCCGTGTTGTTAAATTGCGTTCTAACTTTATTAACGTCAAAAATATTCCACCTTTGATTAACCATCGGATTTGACATCTGAGCCGATAAATTTTCGAAAAGAAAAATTAAAATTATTAGTAACGTTTTTTTCATTGCAGGCACCTATAAATCTACTCTTATCGTGAATTGATTGAGATTACCGAAAACTCCGTATTTTAAGAACAAGTAATCCAGCGTGATTTTAAAGTCGGTAAACTTGGAAAAATCAAGTCCGCCGCCGATTGTATAAGTTACTTCGTCGTAATTGAATTTATAACCCGCTCTCAGATATAATGTTTTTTCGAAACCGAGTTCGCCCCCGAGATTGTAACGGACGTCGTAATCTCTACTGTCCAAAATATCGAAAGCCATAAGGAGCGTCCAAGTTTCGTTATTCAGAAAATAGTTCGAAACGCCGAATCTGAAAAGAAGCGGAATTTCCCATTCTTCCGTTAAAAGCTCTCCGGGAATTTGTTTTCCTGTCGGACTGCCCGGAATAACGTAAGTAATATAAAGGTCTCTTCCCGTAAATTTCATTTTACTGCCGAAGTTAGCCAACGAAGCGGCAAGACGAAGATTATCGTTAAAGAAAGAAGTTACAAAAACGGCTCCGACGTCAAAGCCGAACGCCTCGGCGTGCGCGTTTGCAATATCTTCGCGAATATATTTTACTTTTACGCCGAACGAAAATCTGTCGGTCATTTGTCTGGAATAACCGAAGCCGAGACTGAAATCGCTTGCGGAAAAATATCTTCCCGTTCCGTCTTGGTCGTAAACCGTAGTCTCTTCTATTGTTCCGTAATCCAAATATTGCAAATCGGCTCCGATAGTTCCGGCTTCTCCCAAATTCAATGCGCCGGCAATGTAAGAATGCCTTGTTCCTACAAGCCAATTCATCGTGGAAAAACTTACCGACACGTCCTTGCTCATTCTCGATAAAGCCCCGACGTTCCAATACATCGCTGTCGGCCCGTCGACGGTGGCAATTGCGGCGTCTCCCATCGCCATTACCCGCGCGTCAACCCCGATTTTAAGGAAATTTGCCGCCGACGTTCCCGAATAATCGACGTTCTGCGCATTATTCGCGGACGCAACAAACATTAATATCGAAGCGGTAATAACTATTAATTTCTTTTTGCTTTTGAATAAATTACCTTTCATTACTAACTCCTGACATTAGAGTATTACAAAAATTTTACCTGTCTTAATTCCGACCGGCGATTTTATATAATAAAAATAAACCCCGGGGGCGACTAATTGGTTGTATCTGTTTTTCAAGTTCCATTTTTCAATGCTTGAAGAAGAATTATGACGCAAAGTTGCGATTAATTCGCCGTTGCTGTTAAATATTGTAATATCGGCTTGCTCGGGCAATCCCGTAAACTGAATTATATGTTCATTGAAAGAAGTTTCCCATATCGCGTTTATTTTGTAAGGATTGGGAACGACTCTTACTTTTTCCAATCCGGTTTTTGCAACCGGAAGTTCCGGACGAATAGCGACGGTATTGTTAAGTTCCGACGGATTTGCGGCGGGCGCGTTTTCGAGAGGTCCGATTATGCCGTTTCCCGAATCGTAAGCGGCGACGTAATATTTGTAATTCATCCCGTTAAGAACCGTTCTGTCTATGTAAACGTTAACCGTATCGCCGTTGTTGAATGCGCTTATTTTTCCGCTTATTTGCAACCCTTTGAGAGTATCGTCTTCAACAACTGTGCGGATTTGCGTCCAATTATCGTCGCCGAGATAAAACCAAGCGTATTCCGGCAACGTTTGATAATAATCTTTTACGCCGTCTTCCAAATCATACTGCGCAAGCGGGACGTAATGAACGCCGCCTTCAAAATCGGTGAAACTTTCGCTTCCCCAAGTTTGACCGTTATCTTCCGAACGGTAAATTTTGTAACCTTCAAACTGTTCGTCCGTCTCGCTGTTTGTTCCCCAAACGAGCGTAACGCTTCTGTCGTCCTTAAACGCTTCAACTACCGGCGCGGGGGGCGCATCGACTATTTGCCAATTGTTTTGATACAACGTAATGGCGTTTCTTGCGTTTTTCTTTAAATCTTTCTCGCTGTTTCCGAAAACGGTCGCGAAAATTAAAGTGTCCGTTTCGCCGGGAGCCAAATCAAAAGGGTTTGAACCGATTATCTGCAATCCGTCCGCTCCTTCGCCGACATAATAACCAGGTCCGCCGTTTTGAGCGTCGGGAACGCCGTCTCCGTCAAAATCGTCGTCAATTCCGTCGCCGTCGCTGTCTTGCGGGTCGTCTAAGTTAAGCAAATTCCAAGTATAATACATTTCCGGGTCTCCGCCGCTTCCGGACGGCGAAGTTTGTCCTTGCCAGAAATGAGCGGCGTCGTAAGTTTTGATTTTATGATTGCCGCCCGGCATTCTTAATGCGACAACGCCCGCCCAAGCGATTTTGTCCTGCGATAAAGTTCCTCCGGCGACGGGGTCTTCCTCGTAGCCGTCGTCGTCGGTTCCATAAGCAAGTTGAAGCGATTGGTCAAAGTAGTGTCTGTCCGCGTCGTATCCGATACCGGGAATAAACTCCGGCAAGAAACCAAAATCCAAATGGACTCCCATTCTCATTTGGTTAATCGGCTTTTTGTTCGGATTGCGAATAATATAAACCCAAACGATAAAATCGTCGTAAAGCGTGCCTTTCCACGCCATTCCTCTAATCATCATTTGAGTGCGCAACCATCTCGTTTTTGAATTTCCGCTCCCGAGTTGGTCGGTTCCGCCCCAACCGAATACCATGCTCAACGTTTCCTGGTCTGCGAGTTGCTTTCCGTTTGAGCCAAAGCCGGGCCAACCGGTTGCGCTGTCTCTCGGAATCGGAATATCCGGGAGCGAATTATTGTAAATATTTACGCCGTTAATGCCGTCTTCCGGAATGTAATTAGGCCACTTGTCCGGCCAAGTTGCGGGCCAAGACGAAGGGTCGGTACTTATCGAAGCGACTTCAGGATTCACAAATTCCGGATAAGGAGCAAAGTGCTCTTCGTTCCAAAAATCGGCGGGACCTTCGTCCATTGCGCCGTCGAGATAAGGAAGATGCTCGGGATTTACGCCGCCGACAACGGAACTATCTTGGTCCGCCGGCGCGCCAACGACAACCGCAACGCAAGTTCCCCAGTTCAAACCGCTTCCCTGCGGATATTCGAAAGAAGGAATTCTCGCAAGCGAATAATTTTGATTATTTCCGTTGTTTAACATTCCGACGTTATCGAACGTGGTAGCCACTTTATTTATATTCATCACGTTCCATCTTTTATACGCCATCGGGTTGTTCTGGGGCAGAATTTCCGCAAAAGCGAAGAATACAAAAATTACCGCAAGAAAAATTTTGTTCATTTTCAATTCCATATTTTAATACCGAATTGAATTGTTCTTCCGGGACCGTACATCGACGGATTGTTCGTATAATCGTGCGAGGTCGCCGGATTTGCGTCGTCGCCGGGAATTCCCGAATCGGAATAAACCCACCAAACATTTTTATCGTTTGTTGCGTTTAATACCTGAATATAGAACTGTTCTTTTGCTCCGAGCAAATCAAAGTTTTTGAAAAGATTAATATTTAGTTCGTGAACCCACGGACTTCTTTCGGCGTTCGGCGCAAATGCCGAGCGAGTATATGGGAAGCCCGACGAGTAACTTCCGTAAATAGAGAACCCGAAGCCGCTTCTGGTTTCGTAATATACGTTCGCTCTGAACGAATGCGGCTGGTCCCAATTGGCGGGAAACGTTCTTGATTCGTCGGTCGCCATTTGGAACAACACGGACGAACTTACAAGAGTTTGCGTAAACGTGTAATTAAAGAACGCCGAAAAATTATCGGAAAAATGTTTTTTCAACGAAATTTCAAAACCTTTTACTGTGGAATAATCAATATTTCCCATCATCTGAAAACGTTTTCCGTCGGCGGTTTCGTTCATCACGACGCCTATTAAATCGCGGGTTTTTCGATAAAACGCCGTAACGTCCAAGGAAACTCTTTTGCTCACGAGCGCCTGAATGCCGAATTCATAATTTGTCGTTTTTTCGCTTTTGATTTCAGTATCGGCAATCGGCGTATTTTCCAATTGCGGATTGGGTCTGTATTGCCCCGTAGCCGCCAAATAATAAGTTCCCTGAAATACCTTAAAGAAGTTTGGATACTGATAATAATGTCCGTAACCGAAACGGATTGCAATTTTATCGGCAATCGGGAAACTTATTCCGAAACGAGGCGTAATGTAATATTCTTTTTTGGCTTGCGTCATTTCCGCCGACAAATTTGTCAAATCCGATAAATCGAGCAAAACTTTTCTGTTGGGATTTATGTAGTCAAAGCGCGCGCCGATATTGATAATCATTCCCATATCGTCAAATTCCATTTTCTCGTTTACATACAAGCCGCCGTGTTGCGGTCTGTAATCATATTTTTCGAGAACCGCGCCGCCGTCCGGATTTTTTCTTTCCAAGTAAGTATGAAATTGTTCGAAAGTTCCGCCGATTGAAAGATTGTGAATTTTATTTATCTGCCAAACGTAATCGGCTTTGCCTTCGTATCTGTCAAATTTTGTTTCGAACCAAACCCAGTCTTCGCCTGTAATTGAAAATTCAGCCGTTCCCGTTTGCGGCAGAACGTCGTACAAAGCGGGGTCGTCGTAAACTCTGGAAATAAAACCGCGGCTGTATTTTGCCACCGAAACATTCAGAAAACTTTTCGGACTGAACACATAATTCGCTTTTCCGTAAATCATTTGGCTGTTTAATCTAACGCGCGGCGTTCCGTAAGGATTATATTTGAAATAATGATTGTAAACACCTCTGTTTGATTTCGAATAAAAACCGCCGAACGTAAGATGCAAATTAGTTAACGGATTCCAAATTATTCGTCCCTCGCTGAACTGAGTATCGAGATATTGCATCGGAACTTTTACCGGCTCGCCGCTTTTATCCCTTCCTTCGCTGTTTACGTATTCGGGATAAATATAGCCGTAAATATAGCCGTCCGTGCTGTAAATTCTGTGCGAGAAAATTACGCCGAGTTTTTTGTAAAACGGAAGAGCCGCATTAAAATAAATTTCGCCGCCGTATGTGTTGTTGGAAGCCTTAGGCAATACTTTGTCGGTAAAACCTTTGAGCGCAAATTTCGGCGTGGCGGAAAGTTGGCTGTGCGGAGTAATACTAACAACGCCGGACATCGCTTCGCCGTATTTCGGACCGAACGTGCCCGAATGCGTTTCCAAAGAACTTATGCCGAGTTCGCTAACCTGGTCGATGTAAAATCCGCCCCAAAGTTGGTCGTTAACCGTAACTCCGTCGTAAAGGAAAAGCGTTTCGTTTTCCCTGCCGCCGCGGAAGTGTAATCCGTCGGAAGGAACGGTCGCAAATTGTCCGAACGCGGGAAGTTCGCTGACGGGCTGGGTTCTGATATTTTTCACGATTCCGGCTTCCTGCGTCAAAAGGTCTTCAATCGTCGTTTTGGGGAGCCGCGCAATTTCTTCGGAAGTTCTCGCTTGAATTTTGCTTGTCAAGTCTTTTTGCACCGGCGGATTTTTATATTCCATTACGGTAACTTCCTGCAAATTTACGCTTTGCATGGAAATCTCAAAATTTAAATTTGTCGTTAAACCGGAAACGACTTTCACGTCTTTTTGCTCGACAGTTTGGTAACCTACCATTTTGGCAAGCACGTCGTAAGAACCGGGCGGAACATTTAAAATAACGTAAGAACCGTTAATATCCGTCGCGGAGCCGATTGTCGTTCCTTTCAGAATTATATTAACGCCCGGAAGCGGTTCCCTTGTTTTTTTATCGATAACTTTACCGACGATTTTTCCGGAACTTTGAGCGACAATATTTCCCGCCGCCAAAATAAGAATAACCCAAAAATAAAATATTTTCTTTTTCATCTTAAACCTACCGTAACTGTATAGTTTAATATTTATTTTGAATAATTGTTTTTACTAACGGCGACATATTTAAGACTTCCGTTTATTTTTGTGGAACTGATTTCCATCATTGTTTTCGTTTCGATAATATGCAACGACGAATCGCCGGGCGTAACGGCGTATAGAAGTTCGCCGGCGTTCGTAATTCCGAGTTTATCTATTTCTTCGCCGAAAGTAAATACATCTTCGATACTTTGCGTCGAAACGTTTATTTTCAAAATTCCGCCGTCCGTATCGGAACCGGAATATTTATAGAAAGACGAATAATAATAACCGCCTTTAATTACTCCGTCCCCAACGTTGGGATAACCCGTTACAATCTGTTCTTCGGGAGAATCCGTTTGCGCGTTAAAAACGGCGATTTTGTCGGTTCTTTTTTGCGGAATGAACAAATATTTCCCGTCCTCGGAAACTTCAATATCGATGCCTTTACTATCGGTCAAGAGCGTATCGATAATATAATTGTCGTTAAAATCTTGCGCATTTACAACGGCAAGTTCTTTTTTTGTGCTCGAAATAAAATATAATTTATCGGTAAGCGGAGAATACGCAACGTCAAGCGGCTTGAAATTGCCGGTAAATGAGTAAGTGGTTTCCGCCGCGTAAGAATCCAAATCTATTACCGTAAACGATTTTGCCGATTTATTTGTAACGTACGCTTTATTCTCGCTGAACGCTACGTTTGTGGGACCCAAACCGACTTGCAGAACCATTTCCGGTTCAAAACTTTGCGGATTAATTAACGTAACCGTTCCGTCTGTAGTTTTTAGGTTAACCATCCAGAGATAATTTCCTCTCGGCGAAAATTCAATCGCCGCGGTTTGATAATCTTCAACCGTAGATTCAACATAAAGACTATCTATATACCGGTTCAATTTACCGGCGCGATAAAGAACTTGCTTTTGAGCTTTATCCCTAACGAAAACGTAAGGGAATCCGCCGTCGGAATAGTCGCCTTCGGTAAAAAACCAAAATTCTTGCGGAACGTCCTCGTCGTTCGGGGAAATCATTGAATTGCCGTGAATGTCTCTTACGCCTCCGTGAACCGAAACGGTATAAACTTCGGCTTTGTTGTAAGGAGTTGACGGCGTAAAAACAACAATCGTATCGCTTTCGGAAGCGTACGAAAAGTTCCCGTTAATTTTTCCGCTTACGCTTTCGACCTCAACGTTGGACGGGAAAGTCGATAAATCCATTTTTTCATTAAAATACATTTTAATCGGTTGATTTACCGGAACAATAAGATTTGAAACGCCGAGCGTATCAAATTTAACGAATTTGGGACGCGTATTTTCCACCGGTTCCGGCGGCATTCTGTCGGGTATGCAACTTTGAAAAAGCGCCAGTCCGAGAAGAAACGCTAAACCAATTCTAAAAATTTTATTTTGCATTTTTCTACCACTATATTAAATGAAGAAAAACGCGCGGTCGCCGGAATGGCAACCGCGCCGAATATTTTACTTGAGCAACATCATTTTCTTGGTTACCGAGTAATCTTTGGAGGAAATTCTGTAAAAATACACGCCGCTTGTTAAAGAATGTCCGTTGCCGTCTTTGCCGTTCCAGCGAATATTATTTGTTCCCGCCGGAAGTTGTTTGTTGTTTAACAAAGTAGCGACTTTTTGTCCCAAAGTATTGTAAACGTTAACCGTAATGTTTTGAGGATGCGACAATTGGAAAGTAATAACGGTAGAAGGATTGAACGGGTTCGGATAATTTTGAACCAGACCGAAACCTTTAACTTTGGAATAATCGGTTGCGTTATCTTCAACTCCGTTAATAATTGAATGGTCGGCGATTTTTTTAACGGAATTTCCGGAAATGAAATTATAATCCAAAGCGTAATATACCGGAGGCCAATCTTCGCTCCAACCTTCAACGACGGTATTCGGCCAATATTCTTCATTGTCCCAGTTGTCGTTGCCAACCACGTAAACCCAAGGCATAATGTCGGTTCCTGCGTTAATTGCGGCTCTCGGGACAGCTACTTCAACGATATTGTCGTCGTCGTTTACCGCAAACGAAGCGTAAGCGTCTGGAACTTCTTCAAACGTTTCGTAAGCGCCTTCCCAATCGGCGGCGTAAACATAAATCGGAACTTCGGTCAAGTTGCTGTCGGGATGCAACGCCATACTCAAATCGACCATATAATCAACCGCTAACGGCCAAAATCCTCCGTAACCCAAACCGGTTGTGTCTCCCCAATTAACGTTGAAGAAAATTTGAAACGCCGGCGGGTTAGGATAATTTGTGTACATTCCGGCAAAAGTTGCGCTCGGGTCAATATCAATTCTGATATAGAAATTATTCGAATCGCTTGTAGTGTAAACGTCTTTTACGTCAAATTCGGGACCTGTCGGCATATCGCCCAATTCTTCGGCGATTTCGCCTTGGTCGGCAGGTTGAATATTCGCCCAATCGAGCATATCGCCATCGATTTGAATGCGGTTGTCAATTTGGTCGCCTTGCGCTTGAACAACCGCGTTTTGGTCGAGATACCAAAAATCGTAGCGTAACATATATTCCCCGCCTTCGGTCGGAAGTTGGTCGGCTCCGTCCGTCCATTGCCAATTCCCTACTGAATAAACCCAAGGTCTGAATTCGGGACCGAAATTTACGAGTTCGCGCGGAATTGCAAATTCCATTGCGTTAGCGTCGTCGTTAATCGCCATCGGAATCCGGGAAAGAAATTCAAATTCTCCTTCCGCCCAAGTCGGAATTCTTCCTCCGTTGTATTTGTATAATTCGGCGTATTTTACCGTCGAATCGGGATGAAGCGTAGGAGCAAGATTTACGTAATAATTGTAAGCGTTGTTCCACCAACCCCAGTCAAAGCCGGTCGTATCGCCGATTTCGGTGTCCATATAAAATTCAAAAACCGGCGGATTGTCGAAGTTGTAGAAGTTGTCGAAACTCGCGTTGTCCGCAAGGTCGATTCTCACATACACATAATCGGAATCATGCGTGATGTAGAGATGTTTCAAATCGAAATCTTGATAATCGGCGCCTGGAACGTCGCCAATCGGTTCGGCTACTTGGTCTCTGTCCAACGGGGCGATATTTGCCCAGTCCAACATATCTCCGTCAATCTGGATTTGAGCAAGAGATACAGAGTAAGTAATCAGTAAAGCGATTAATGTAAGCATTTTTTTCATTGCTGAACTCCTTTTTTATTTGAGGTAAACTATTTTTATTGAATAAATTCTCGTAGGCGTCACCGCCACAAAGAAATATATTCCGCTGTTTACAGGTTGATTTGAATTATTAACTCCGTGCCAACGTAAATCCTTTTTGTTTAAATTGTCGGTTGAAAAAGTCTTAACCTCTTCTCCCAAAATATTGTAAATCTTTAACGATTTAATTTTACCGGGAATTGTCGAAAGATTAAAATGCACGGTGCTGTTAAACGGATTCGGGTAAACCGAAATTCCGGCGGGTTTATCCGCCGCTTCGTTGGAAAAATCATCAACGTCCGTTATCGCAAGCGTATATTCAAACGAATTTGTTTGATAAGAATCCGGAGCGTAATCGTCGGGATAAGAATCGTTATTGTCATTAACGTTAAAAACCAGTCCGATTGTTTGGCCCGCAGCAACTCCGATTTGCGAAAACGGAACGGCTATTTCAATGCGGCCGTTATCCGAAGAATAAGCGGAAACCACGCTCCCGACGTAATTCCAGCCCCACTCGCCGTTGTTGCCCGCGTAACTGTAAAGAATATCGTTTTCAATCATATAATCGAAGCCGCCCGCGCTTCCGCCGGAATGAAAACCAGTCGAACCTGAATTATCCGAATCGAAGAAAACATGGTAAAAATAAGCGGTTCCGAAAACGCCCGCTAACGAGTAACTTATGTAAAGTTCGTCCTCCGAGTTCGTCGCCCACATATCGAGCAAATCCGTAGCGTCGTTAAGCGCGTCGCCCGAATTTTCGGCGTTCGCTCCCACGTCCAATTGCGGGACTTCGTCCCAGTCGGAAAAATTTCCGTCTATAATAATATCGCCTACGACAGGCGGAGGCGTAACGCCGCCCGAAAACGGTTCAAAATAGTTTGAACCGGAATAATCTTCGCCGGAAGCGTTGTTGCTAATTGTAACGGTAGCAAGTAAACTGTTGTAGCCGGTAGAGTCTTCCCAAACGTTTTCGTTCGCCAGGCGGATTGCGTAATCTTTTCTGTCGTGCAATGAACTCGCCGTATCGGGAAGGAACAGGAACGCTTCGTAATCTCCTTCCGGCATATCGGAAGGAATTCCGCCGGTTATTTGAACAAATGTTGAATCTCCGGAAAACCAAAAACGAGGGTCAACGTCAGTTACAAGACGATACTTCGTTTTTGTTACAACGTTGCGTAAAATAACTTCGCATCCACGCGGATTGTAAGGATTTCCGAACCCGACATTTTTTACGTTGAAATTCAAAGTAAAAATTCCGTTAGGTCTTATCGAATCGGAAATTTCGGCGGATTGAAGAACAAATCTGTATCCGAGCCGTCTTTTTATTTCCGGCATACAACCGCCGTTAATCCATTCTTGCAAAACTTCCGTATTGTAATCGCGGTTGATGGTTGACCAATGCATTCTGTTCAAATCAATTAAAGCATTAGAACAAACCGTGTATTCGCTAACTTGGCATGTTTCGCCGCTTTGCGGAAGAAAACGGTTATCGGCGTTAAGATAATCTTTATCGCCTTCAATGTCGTTCCAAAGATAAGTTCCCGCGTCTGTTTCGTCGGCAAGGAAACAATCGTTGTGCGCTCCGGTTCGTGAACGATATGAACCGCTGTACGCCGAATCAATATCGAGCGGTTCGTCGTAATTGAAAATCAAACGTTTGTAATTCGGCGTTCTGATAACCACGTCCCTTTGCGGCGGCAGAGCGTTTAACAACGCAAACAAAACGGTTCGTCTGTCTTCGGTGTTGTTCAATCCGTGGCTCGAATAATACCATTCGCCCCACGCGCCGATAAATCCCGCGTCCATAAAAGCGATTACGTCGGCGTTTTCCCGTAAAATCGGCGTAAGTTGATTGAGGTGCAAAAGAATCGTATCCAAAGCGGCGTCCTCGCCGTTCTGCTGGTCGGTATAGAAAAATCTCGGAATCACTTTAACTCCGCCTTCTCTCGCAACATTTAAATCGGATTGGATTTGGTCGAGATACGCTTGGGAAATCGGAGAAGTTCTGAATTGATGCAGATTGTAAATTTTGTGAACCAGCGTAATTCCCTGCGCTTTAATGCTGTTTACAAACGACGTTGTAATATTTCCGTATTTATCCGCGTAAAATCCCCTTTCCGGATTTGCAAAAATTTCGTCGCTTTCGGTATAAGTGATTGTCGTTAAATTTTGAGAGAACAAGTTAATTGCAAGTAGAAGAAAAACAAAAAATATAAATCCTTTCCGCGTCATAAAAATCCTTTTATTTTATCAAAATAATTTTGTCCGTCAGCGTTCTTTTTCCCAATTGCAGAACCGCAAAATAAATTCCGTTGGAAACGTAATTGCCGTCGGAATCTTTGCCGTTCCACTTAAACGAATAAGTTTCTTTATTTATATTTCCCGAAAACAGATTGTTAATCAATTGTCCGTTGATTGAATAAATTTTCAAGTTCGCCGGTTTGTTTTTTATCGCGTCGTTCCCTACAAATTTAATCGTTACAAAATTTCCGCCGGATTTTCCTTGCGTAAGATAAAACGGATTCGGGTAAGCCGGCATCAATTTAAAACCAGACGACAAAGTTGCCGTTCCGCCTACTACGTCTTGAAACGAAGATTCGAACGCGCCAATATCGATTGTTCCGTTATAAATTCTCAAATTCCCCATAAAATCGTAAGAACCGGCAATCGTTGAATCGAGATTTTCGCCCGCGTCGATTGCCGGAGAATTTTGTAAAACTTTCGGTTGATAATTTTCCAAAGCGTCGTCGTCGAAAAGCGGATTTGCATAAATCGAATTTGCGTCCATTCCGGCGTTCGATACGAAATCCGAAAAATTCGAATACTCGCTTCCCCGCCAAATCCATTCGGGAGAGCCGTCGGAAAAATAAAGATTATGATTAAACGTAAAATTATTGCCGGTTGAATTATAATATTCAATTAGCGGAGAATTATTCCCCGAATAAACGATGTTATTCTTAAAAACATTGCCGTTGCAGTAATAACCGATGTTAATTTCCGCGCCCCATTCAAAATCGGGAATTCTGTTATGATAAAGCGTGTTGTTTACGATTATACAATCGTCCGTTTCCCCTCTTTGCGCGTCGTAACCGCCTATTGACAATCCCATGGCGTGATTGTTAATAATGAAATTGTTTCTCGCAATAATTCCGCTTGTCGCTTTTCCCGAATGCTCGCTTGCAAATTCGAAACCGATGTTGCAATTGTAAGCGAGATTTCCGTCAAAAATAATATCTTTTCCTCCGTCAACGTAAAACCCGTCGGCGGAGCCTTCGCCGCCGTAAGCCGGATTTGTTCTGCTGTCGATATTATACGCGATATTGCCGGAAACAATTCCGTTTCTCGCTTGGTCAAATTGGTCGTCGGAACAAGTCCCCTCAAAACCGATAAAATCAAACGCAATGTTGTCGTTATCGTGAATAATATTATTTCTGACAATAAAATTCTCCACGTTTCCGTTAAGAACCAACGATTCGCTCCACGCCAATTTGCAATTGTAAATTTCGTTTCCCGCGATAAGCAAATCGTTCATCGATTGCGAAGCACTTGTTCCGTAAAACGCAAGTCCGTGCGCGCCTGCGTCGGGGCTGTGGTGTTCGATATTATGAATTACGTTATTGAGTATTCTTAAATGACTTGAATTTCCGCGCGCCCAAATTCCGGCCGGAAAAATATCGTCGTCCGATGTAATCAAATTTCTTATTTCAAAACCTTCAACCGTAATGTAACTTTTGTTAATTATTTTTATTATTCCGACAATGTAATCGTAACCGAAGTCGGAATTACTTGCGTCAATTATAGGATGTTCGCCAGGATATGCTTTAAGCGTAATATAGCCATCGGT
>WGAL01000332.1 GCA_015494845.1 Melioribacteraceae bacterium | reverse complement strand
ATATTATATTTTGTAAGTAGGGCAAAAATTTTTTGAAAAGGAGGAAAAAAATATGGCATTTAATTTCAACAAACTAACCGTAAAAGGTCAGGAAGCGATACAAAGCGCTGTGGAAATCGCGCAAAGCTACAATAACCAAATTGTAGAACCGCTTCATATTCTTGCCGCTTTGGTGCAAGACAGCGAAAACGTAGCTGTTTCCATTATTCGCAAAATCGGCGGCAATATTCAACAAATTCAATTAAAAGTTGGCGAAGAGTTGGAAAAATTACCGAAAGTTACCGGAGCCGGAATCGGCAATCAGCAACTTTCGGTAAACACGGCTAAAATGCTTGACAAAGCGGTTGAAGAAGCAAACGGACTAAAAGACGAATACGTTTCAACCGAGCATTTGCTCTTGGCTCTTTCGGAAGACAGCGACCAAGCAGGAAAAATTCTCAATCAGCAAGGAGTAACCCGCGCGGCTATTTTGAATGCGCTTAAAGATATTCGCGGAAACCAACGCGTTACATCGCAGAACGCTGAGGACACTTACGAAGCGTTGAAAAAATTCGGACGCGATTTAACGGAACTTGCGCGTCAAAACAAGCTTGACCCTGTAATCGGACGCGACGAGGAGATAAGACGCGTGTTGCAAGTGCTTTCGCGTAGAACCAAAAACAATCCGGTTCTGATTGGCGAACCTGGCGTTGGTAAAACCGCAATCGCCGAAGGAATTGCGCACAGAATAGTTTCCGGCGACGTTCCGGAAAACCTGAAAGACAAAACAATCGTTGCGCTTGACCTCGGCGCATTAGTAGCCGGCGCACAATTTCGCGGACAATTCGAAGAGCGCATCAAAGCGGTAATTAAAGAAGTTACCGCATCGGAAGGCAGAATAATTTTGTTCATCGACGAAATTCACCAATTGGTTGGAGCCGGTAAAACAGACGGCGCAATGGACGCCGCAAACATCTTGAAACCCGCTCTTGCTCGCGGCGAGCTTCACGCAATCGGCGCGACGACGTTGAAAGAATACAAGAAATACATTGAAAAAGACGCCGCGCTCGAACGCCGTTTTCAACCGGTTCTTATTGAAGAACCGAGCGAAGAAGACGCGATTTCAATTCTTCGCGGCTTGAAAGAAAAATACGAAGTTCACCACGGCGTAAGAATTACAGACGCGGCGATTGTTGCGGCTGTTCAGCTTTCAATCCGTTACATCACCGACAGATTTTTGCCGGATAAAGCAATCGACTTAATTGACGAAGCGGCGTCGAAATTGCGCATCGAAATAAACTCGATGCCTGAAGAATTGGATAAACTGGAACGCAGAATAAAACAATTGGAAATAGAGCGCGAAGCGTTGAAACGCGAAAACGACGAGGCATCCGCCAAACGTTTGGAAGAACTCGAAAAAGAATTGGCGGAACTCGAAGAAGAACGCAATAAACTTCGCGCAAAATGGCAGGTTGAAAAAGAACAGATTCAAAAAATCCGCCAGATTAAAACAAAAATTGAAGAAGCAAAGGCGCAAGCCGAACAATACGAACGCGAAGGCGATTTGGGCAAAGTCGCCGAAATCCGCTACGGCGTAATTACCGAGTTGCAAAAACAACTCGAAGAAGAAACCAAGAAATTGCAGGAAATCCAAAAGAACAGCGCATTGCTTAAAGAGGAAGTCGATGCCGAAGACATTGCGGAAATAGTTTCCAAGTGGACTGGAATTCCGGTAAGCAGAATGCTCGAAAGCGAGCGTCAAAAACTTTTGCGTTTGGAAGATGAATTACACAAACGCGTAGTCGGACAAGACGACGCAATCGTCGCTGTAGCAAACGCTATTCGTCGTTCGCGCGCCGGTTTGCAAGACCCGAACAGACCAATCGGTTCGTTCATCTTTATCGGAACGACCGGCGTCGGTAAAACGGAACTTGCGCGCGCGCTTGCGGAATTTCTGTTCGACGACGAACACGCGATGATTAGAATCGATATGTCCGAATATATGGAAAAACATTCCGTTTCCCGTTTAATCGGCGCGCCTCCAGGCTACGTCGGTTACGAAGAAGGCGGACAATTAACGGAAGCGGTGCGTCGTCGTCCGTATTCCGTCGTGCTTTTGGACGAAATCGAAAAAGCGCATCCGGACGTTTTCAACGTGCTGTTGCAAGTGCTCGACGACGGACGATTGACCGACAACCAAGGCAGAACCGTCGATTTCAAGAACACGATTATAATTATGACTTCGAATATCGGTTCGCACTTAATACAAGAAAAACTTTCGCAATTTAACGAAAGCAATTACGAACAAATAATTTCCGAACTGAAAACTCAGTTGAATGATTTATTGCGGAAAACAATTCGTCCTGAATTCTTAAACAGAATTGACGAAGTGATATTGTTCAAGCCGTTGCTCAAGAGCGAAATGGGCGAGATTGTGGAAATCCAAATCGGTCGCGTAAGAAAAATGCTCGAAGAGAAAAACATTTCTCTCGAACTTACGGAAAAAGCGAAATCGTTCCTTGTCGAACACGGCTACGATATCACTTACGGCGCAAGACCGCTGAAACGCGTAATTCAAAATTACGTCGTTAATCCGCTTGCAACAGAGTTGCTTATGGGTAATTTCCAAGCTGGAGATACAATTGTGGTCGATGTTGCGGCAAGCGGCGAAAAGTTAACTTTCTCGAAAAAGTAAAACCTAATATTACAAATAAAAGCCCCTGTAAAAAGGGGCTTTTTTGTTTTAAATTGTTCTTGAATATTTGTCTTTGGTTTTACAATGTAACAGTTCGTCTAAGGCGGAGCTGTGTCACTTATTGTTTTCCTTCAACGTACTTGTTCGTTGAAGGTATTAAACAATAATTACCCTACCTTCGAGGAAACAAGTACCTCGAAGGTAATTTCACTCGCAAAGACGAACAATTTATTTACTCACCTAACTCTTTTTCCATTTCGTCCATTAAGCGGTTCATTTTTTTAATTACCGCCAAAATCGGCTCGGGCGAATTCATATCCACGCCGGCTTTTTTCAATACTTCAATCGGATAATCCGAACTGCCGGATTTCAAGAAATTCAAATATTTTTCAATCGCGGGTTTGCCTTCCTTTTTAACTTTAGATTCAAGCGCTTGCGATGCAGCAAAACTCGTTGCGTATTGATAAACGTAAAAGTTGTAATAGAAATGCGGAATTCGGGCCCAAGTATAAGTTTCCTCTTTATCGACAACCATTTCAGGTCCCCAATACTTTTGATACAAATCGCCGTAAATCTTGCAGAGATTATCCGGCGTCAATGCTTCGCCTGCTTCGGTCTTTTCGTGCATAATTTTTTCAAATTCCGCAAATCTTGTTTGACGGAAAAACGTGAAGGTAATGTTTTCAAGATTTTTCTCAATCAACGCGAGTTTTTCTTGTTTGGTTTTTGCGTGTTCGATTAAATAATCGAGCAACAACGCTTCGTTCATAGTGGAAGCGACTTCCGCAACAAAAATCGAATAATCGGAATAAACGTATGGTTGGTTCGTGCCGGAATAATGCGAGTGCATATTGTGTCCCATTTCGTGGGCGAGCGTGAAAACGTCGTTAAGTTGATTGTTCCAATTCAAAAGTACGTAAGGATGAACGCCGTAACCTCTGTCGCTCGAATACGCGCCGCTGCGTTTTCCTTTTGTTTCGTAAACGTCAATCCAGCGGTGGTCAAAAGCGTATTTAAGATTTTTCAAATAATCTTCGCCGAGCGGTTTCAACGCTTCAAGAACCAATTTTTTCCCTTCTTCGTAAGAGTATTCTTCTTTCGCTTC